>JBDTWP010000124.1:0-15374 GCA_040006615.1 Ferruginibacter sp. | reverse complement strand
AGCACCGGGATTTGAGATTATGTGATACTTTTTGATAAGGGGAAAAAACAAAAAAGCCCGCAACCATTGAGTTTGCGAGCTTTTGATATGATCGGGTCTTGAACCCAGCGGACCGGACGGGACTCGAACCCGCGACCTCTGCCGTGACAGGGCAGCATTCTAACCAACTGAACTACCGATCCATTTACTCAAATTTGCCACGTAAAAAAAGCTAATACGTTGCATTTTTTTTAGGGATGGCAAAGATATGTATTTTAATTTTTTTCAACGAAAACTTTTATTAGGAATTCTTTCCGCTTAATTTTACAGCCCAGTTACAATTTTCACACCTTAATTGTCAATATGCCCGACTTAAAAAACCGCCAGTTCCTGGATTTTGAAAAACCAATCAAGGATCTCTACGACCAGGTTGACTTATTAAAAGCCGCACAGGAAAAAAGCAAAACGGATATGAGTGCTTCAATTGCGTCACTACAGGAAAGGATCATTGAAACAAAAAGAGAACTTACCCAACACCTCACCCCCTGGCAAAAAGTGCAACTGAGCCGCCACCCCGACAGACCATATACTTTAAAATATATCAATAAAATGTGTACAAATTTTATTGAATTGCACGGTGACCGAAATTTTAAGGATGATAAGGCAATGATCGGGGGGTTTGCTAACCTTGATGGCCAGACTGTAATGATCATTGGCCAGCAAAAAGGCATTAATACAAAAATGAGGCAAATAAGGAATTTCGGGATGGCCAATCCCGAAGGTTACCGGAAGGCGATCAGGTTAATGAAACTGGCTGAAAAATTTAATAAGCCCGTCATCACCCTGATCGATACACCAGGCGCATACCCCGGACTGGAAGCGGAGGAACGGGGACAGGGAGAAGCAATAGCCCGCAATATTTATGAAATGCTTCGGTTAAAGGTGCCCGTTATCTGCGTCATCATCGGCGAAGGAGCAAGTGGTGGCGCATTGGGTATTGGTGTGGGTGACCGCGTATTCATGATGGAGAATACCTGGTATACTGTAATCTCACCCGAAAGTTGCAGTAGCATTTTGTGGCGTAATTGGGATAACAAAGAAACGGCGGCCGAGCAACTTCGTTTAACCGGTGAGGATATGCTAAAATTTGGATTGGTAGATGGTGTAATACCGGAACCATACGGTGGTGCGCATTGGGATTATGATGAAGCTGCAGCTATTTTAAAGAGGTTCCTGAAACCGGTAATTGCTGAATTAATGCTCATGGCACCCGATCAGCGCTGTGAGCAGCGTATTCAAAAATTCGGAAAGATGGGATTCTGGGATGAAATACCTTCAACGCATTCGGTAACTGCTTCCAGCCAGCCTCAAATTCCCCAGGAAGATGGCAAAAGATTAAATTTATAATTATTGTTCATAATGGTTTGCCCTTAAAAGTTAGGTACTTATCTTTGATTAAAGAATATTGCTATGCTAAAAGTTGGTGTTTTTGGAGTTGGTCACCTGGGGAAATTTCATTTAAACAACTGGAAAGAAATTGATGGAATTGAAATCGCCGGTTTTTTTGATCCCGGAGATGAGAATGCCAAAGAGGTTATTGAAAAATACCAGCTTAACCGTTTTGAGGAGGCGCAGACATTGATGGATGCCTGCGATGTAGCAGACATAGTGGCACCCACCATTTCACATTTTGAATTATGTAAGTTAGCCATTACAAGGGGCAAACACGTTTTTGTGGAAAAGCCATTGGCCAATACGATGGAGGAAGCAAAAGAATTGGTAAATCTTGCCAAGGAAGCCAATATTAAGTTCCAGGTCGGACACGTGGAAAGGTTTAACCCGGCTTTTTTAGCACTGAATGGCTATACAATTAATCCAATGTTTATAGAAGTGCATCGTTTGGCCCAGTTTAATCCACGTGGCACAGACGTAAGTGTGATTCTTGACCTGATGATACATGACATTGATATTATTCTTAGTCTGGTAAATAGCAATGTAAAATTCATTTCGGCAAATGGTGTGGCAGTAATGAGTGATACACCTGATATTGCCAACGTTCGAATCGAATTTGATAATGGCTGTGTGGCCAACCTTACCAGCAGCCGGATTTCAATGAAGAAAATGAGGAAAATGCGTTTGTTTCAAAAGGATGCATATATAGGTATCGATTTCCTGGCTAAGAAAACAGAGATCATCAAACTGAGTTCTCCCGACGATAAGCAGGTCTTTACATTTGATATTGAAACCAGCAATGGAAAGAAAACGATCGCCATAGCCAATCCATTGGTAAAAGAAGGCAATGCCATAAAGATGGAACTTCAGGCCTTTGCCAATGCTATCATCCATAATACCAATACGCCTGTAACCGTACTGGATGGATACAGGGCGATGGATGTCGCCCACCAGATTTTAGTAAAGATCGGCCATGAGCACGCCATGTAATTTTTCAACCCCGGTAAATTACCTTCGAATCATATTTTGAATCAACCACGGATAAATATTAGTTGGTATATACTCGGAGATATTTGTGGTGCTGCTATTACCTGGATAAGCTTTTATTTTTTGCGTACGGTAATTTATGATTTTCCTTTCACCGTTCCCGCTGGTTTTTACCTCGGCGGACTATTATATATCCTCGGTTGGCTGAGTCTGCATTTCCTGAGCGGCGCTTATGAAATGGTTTACTATAAATCCGGGATCACCGAAATTTTAAGAACTTTGATAGTGTGCACCATCGGGTGCATGGCATTATTATTTTTTTTTATATTAAAAAACCCGCAGGAAAATAACAATTATTACTACAAGGAATTCTTCAGCCTGCTGATACCGGTACTGCTAATAACCATAATTCTTCGCATGGTATACCTAAAGATCAGCCATGAACAATTAAAAAATAAAAAGGTGTTTTTTAATGTGCTACTGATCGGATCCGGAAAAAATGCCACCCGGTTCTATAAAACATTTATTAATACAAACGTGATCACTGGCTACAGCATCAATAGTTTTTTGAACATCAATGGAAATACAGTCGTTGCTTTACCCGAAACCATAAAAAAATATGATGACCTCGCAACTATTGATACAATAATTGCGTATCACAATATCGAAGAAGTTATTATTACCGTAGAAAAAAATGAGAGAGAACTACTCACTAAAATATTACAGAAATTGAGCGATAAGGATGTCAATATAAAAATCACACCCGACGCATTTGATATCATTAGCGGAGCTGTACAAACTTCCAATATAATGGGCGTTCCGTTAATTGATGTGCACAGTGGCCTCCTTCCCAACTGGCAGAAAAATATCAAGCGCTTTATTGATATCGGTACAGCCGCAACTGGTCTTTTGCTTCTTTTTCCTTTCTTATTATATACCGCTATCCGTATCAAATTATCATCCCGGGGCAGTATATTTTATTTGCAGGAAAGAATTGGATACAAAGGCAAGCCATTTACCATTTATAAGTTCAGAAGTATGGTACAGGATGCGGAGAAAAACGGTCCACTATTGAGCAGCGACGATGATCTGCGAATTACCAGTTGGGGACGGGTGATCCGTAAATGGAGACTGGATGAACTGCCCCAATTGCTGAATATTTTAAAAGGCGAAATGAGCCTCGTGGGACCAAGGCCGGAACGAAAATATTATATTGATCAAATAGTACAGCAACATCCGGAATACAATTATTTATATAAAGTAAAACCGGGCCTCACCAGCTGGGGCATGGTTAAATTCGGCTATGCATCATCAGTAGAAGAAATGATTGAAAGGATGTTTTTTGACCTGATGTATATTGAAAATGTTTCCATACCGCTTGATCTCAAAATAATGATCCATACTATCCGGATCATTCTGGCCGGAAAAGGAAAATAGAGAATGCTCCTTTTATTTCCCCGGGATTATATAAAGTCCAATTTTCCCGGTAAAGGATTTGTAGAAAATATTTCATTTAATATCGATATTCAAAAGCTGAGTTTGATAAAATTGGCTCCAAAATTTCCAATCTGACAGTGGGCATACAATACCTTTCATATCATCAAATTGACAAACTTAAATGGGATGCCTGTTTGGATAGGGCAGGTAATGGCTTGATCTATGGTTATTCGGCATACCTGGACGCGATGGCAAACTATTGGGATGCCCTGGTACTAAACGATTATGAAGTGGTTATGCCGCTTACCTGGAAAAAAAAATTTGGTATTTATTATTTGTATCAGCCATTTTTTACAGCATGCCTGGGCCTGTTTGGTAATAACATTACCGCTGGCCTGGTGAATGATTTTTTACTGGCGATACCACACAAATATAAATATTGGGATATCTGTTTAAATTACGCCAACCGTTTTCATTTGGAACATTTTGAATTGTACGACAGGGTGAATTATGTGTTGCCGCTCAATGAGAGCTACGAAAAGCTCTTTGCCCGGTTTCGAATCAATCTTAAACGAAATATTAAAAAGGCCGCAAAACTAAATTGTACCATTCGCCGAAATATTGATGTGGACGATGTATTGGTTTTAGCCCGGGATCAGAGTAAAAATTTTTTCACGGGAACAAATGAAGATTACGGCCGTTTTAAAAAATTATACAATCAATTATATTCCCTGCAAAAAGCCATCACTTATGGCATTTATATGCCCTCTGGTCAGTTGGTCGCTTCCTGTGTCCTATTTTTTTCCCATAAAAGAGCTTATTATATTTTGGTTGGCAATCACCCGATCGGCAAAACAATCGGCGCTTCCCATTACCTTATTAACGCATTTATAGAAGACAATGCCGGCCGTGATCTCCTCCTCGATTTCGAAGGTAGCGATATCCGCAGCCTCGCTTTTTTCTATAGCAGTTTCGGAGCAACAGCGGAAATCTACGTTGGTATCAAGCTGAACAAACTACCTAAAATAATGCAAATATTCAAGCGCTGAGATAATTGATATTTGATAATTGATAAGCTAATTCCCCTATTATAAAAAATCCAACTAATTATGGTCCCCCAGGACCCCCCTGGGGGGCAGGGGGGCTGGATTGATCATGCCTTCCGCCACCGTCAGATCTACCGGCCTGGTGATCTTTATATTGCCCTCTTCTCCCTCAATTAAATGCACTTTCAGGCCAAAAGCTTCTGCAACAGTCGCTTCATCAGTGTACCTGTCTTTATAATCTATTTTATACGCCGGCAATAATATCTTGCTGTGAAAAGTCTGTGGTGTCTGTACCAGCTTTATCTTGCTGCGTTCCAGGGCTTCGTTGCTATCCTCATGAACCATCCGCACACTATCTTTTGAATCAATGACTGGGATCGCGGAGCCGAATTCTAAAGCAGCATTATAACAACGATGAATAAGATCCGTAGTTAATAAACAACGTACCCCATCATGCACAAAAATAATGCTCTCTTCCGTTATCAGCTTCAAGCCATTTTGCACAGAATGAAACCTCGTTCTGCCACCAGCCGTAATCTTAATACGCTCATAATCAAAAAATGCATTGATGATCTCCTGTCCGGCTGCAATATGGTCTTCGGGTAACACTAAAATTATTTGCAGGTCAGGGTACGACTTTAAAAAAGTATCAATGGTATAAAATAATACCGGTTTACCATTCAATAGTAAAAACTGCTTGGGCAAATTAGCCTTCATCCGGCTGCCACTTCCCCCGGCTACTATAACTGCGTATTTCTTCATTACTGCAAATTTATAATTATTCGGTTAAAATAATAATAGGTAACTAATTTAAAACCATGTTTTTGAAAAAAGTACCTGTTTTTTAATGTTAAGTGACTTATCAGGTTTTCTCTTAAAAAAGGAGTGGCACGGGATTTAGACAGCATGTTAACGGTAAAATGATGAACGATTTGTGAATGCCCGGCTGAACGCCCCTCAGACGGGGCAAAGGTGAATTGAAATACTGACCAGTCACCATGCCAGTTCACAATTAACTTAACCCCGGTATCCTTTATCCCATTCCGGTATCGCAGTATCTGGTATCGCAATATCCGGTATCATCCATCAACTCTCCGGTAAAAATTATAATTTTACGCATGCCAAAAAGAAAAAAAAGAATTGTAATAAAAGTTGGATCAAATGTATTGGCCCAAAAAAATGACGGGCTTCACTTAAAGAGTATTGAACAACTTACCGTACAAATCACTGCCTTAAGCAAACAGGGTATTGAAATAATATTGGTATCATCAGGAGCCGTGGCAGCAGGCAGAAGCCTGATAAATTTGCCTCCAAAAACAGATGAGATCAGTCAACGACAATTGTTTGCGGCCGTAGGACAAATAAAACTAATCAATATTTATGCTGACCAGTTTGCAAAACAAGGTTGTTTATGTGCCCAGGTACTGGTAACGAAGGACGACTTCAGGGATAGAGAACATTATATAAATATGAAAAACTGTATTAAAGCCCTTCTGCAAAATAATATAATACCAATATTAAATGAAAACGATGTGATATCGGTAACCGAACTAATGTTTACCGATAACGATGAATTAGCAGGACTGGTTTCCGGTATGGTTGATGCGGATAAATTGATTATCCTTTCCAATGTAAACGGAATTTTCAATGGTTCCCCTGAAATGGTATCGTCAAAAGTGATACCCGTCATCGAATATGGCGATACCGGTTTTGAAAATTTTATTAGCTCAGAAAAATCTAATTTCGGGCGGGGTGGCATGCTGACCAAATGCAGAATAGCAAATAAAGTGGCAGGCATGGGCATACCGGTGCAAATAGCAAATGGTAAAATTGACAATATTTTGTTGGATATTATGGAAGATCAGCCAATTGGCACTTTATTTAAACCAAAGAAAAATATCTCCAGCATAAAAAAATGGGTGGCACACTCCGAAGGATTTGTAAAAGGCATTGTTTATATTGATGAAGGGGCGGAGAAAGCATTACAATCGAAACAACCAACCAGCTTGTTACCGGTTGGCGTCACAAAAATTGAAGGAAGTTTTAAAAAGGGAGATATTATTAAAATCAAAGCCAGTTCAGGCAAACAATTAGGCGTGGGAAGGGCACAATATAATTCAGAGAAGGCAATAGATTTAATTCACAAAAAGAATGAAAAAGCATTGGTACATTATGATTATTTATTTTTAAACGACGATAAAATAAAATGATAACAGATCAACATTTACTTACAGAAAATTTTATAGCCGTTCAGAAAGCAAGCAAAACGCTCGCGCAATTGAGCCAGGAGCAGGTAAATAATTTATTGAAAAATCTAGCAGAAGCAGCCATCTCTGGTAGCGGGGAGATAATACAGGAAAATCAAAAAGACCTGGACAGGATGTCTGCAGATGACCCAAAGTTTGACCGGTTAAAACTCAGTTTTCGGCGTATACAGGATATTGCAGGTGAAATAATCAATGTTGCTGAATTGCCGGGGCCCCTGGGTAAAATATTGGAAGAACGTACAATGGGCAATGGCATGCGTATTAGTAAAATAACCGTACCCCTTGGCGTCATCGGAATAATTTACGAAGCAAGGCCAAATGTTACCTTTGATGTGTTTTCCCTTTGTATAAAATCGGGGAATGCCTGTATTTTAAAGGGTGGCAGCGATGCGGAGTTTTCAAACAAAGCCATCGTAAAAATAATCCGGTCGGTATTAAAACATTCCGGTCTGCCTGAAGACTGTATTCAATTGTTACCCCCAACCCGGGAAGCTACCACTGAATTACTAAATGCGGTAGGCTATGTAGATGTGATCATACCAAGGGGCAGCCAGCAACTGATTAATTATGTGCGCACAGCATCAAGGGTGCCTGTAATTGAAACAGGTGCCGGTATTGTACATGCCTATTTTGACGAAAGTGGCGATCCACAAAAAGGTAAGGCCATAATTTTTAATTCAAAAACACGAAGGGTAAGCGTATGCAACGCTTTGGACTGTTTACTCATACATGTTAACCGTTTGCAAAATTTGCCGGAACTTGTAATTGAAATGGCAGATCGGCATGTAATGATTTACGCTGATGAAGATGCATTCAGGGCATTGGAAAATTTTTATCCCCGCCACCTATTACTGAGAGCAGATCAAAGTCATTATGGCACTGAATTCCTGGATTATAAACTGGCCATAAAAACTGTCGGAAATATTGACGAAGCCATCAGTCATATTTCTGCACACAGCAGCAAACACAGCGAAACGATAATAGCAGAAAATAATCTGCACATTGAGCAATTCCTCCAACAGGTAGATGCCGCCGTTGTGTACTCAAATGTATCATCTGCATTTACTGATGGCGCACAATTCGGGCTTGGCGCCGAAATAGGGATCAGCACCCAGAAGCTACATGCCCGCGGACCAATGGCGCTTGGTGAATTATGTAGTTATAAATGGATTGTGAGGGGGAATGGACAGGTGCGGGGAGGGGAATAGTTGAAATGTAGGACCAGACCGCGGCCTGGTCTGGCAAATAATTGCAACGCAATTATCCTTTATTTACATATTGGCAAACCGCAGAGCGGTGACATTAATATAGTAAAGTGATTCAATAAACCTGAATGACAAACCGCAGAGCGGTGACATTAATATAGCAAATACTACAATAACATAAATGAAAAACCGCAGAGCGGTGACATTAATATACCAAAAATTACAATAACATAAATGAAAAACCCCCGTATGAAATTATCCTTCCCCATTTATTTTTTTAACCTCATATACCCTGCTCCCTGTAAATACTCACAAAACCACTCCCATCACTACTCCTGGCGCCACGATACATGCCCGCGCTGTTAAAAATCAATGCCAGGTTGCCACCAGCATCAACCCCGATCATTCCCCCCTCTCCTTTTAATTTTGGTAGTTTATTATTTACCACTTCGTTCATGGCATCCCATAAACTCATGCCTTTGTATTCCATCAGGCAACTAACATCATAGGCAGCTACAGCTTTTATAAATGGCTCACCATGCCCCGTACAACTAATGGCGCAGGTTTTATTATTTGCATAGGTTCCCGTTCCGATCAATGGACTGTCACCGATGCGGCCATATTTTTTGTTGGTCATTCCTCCGGTACTTGTAGCTGCCGCTATATTTCCATTTGAATCACAGGCAACGGCACCCACGGTTCCGTATTTTTTATCGCTCTTCGATTTATCCTCTTCCTTTTTGGAATGATCTAAAGAATATTTATCACCGTGCCTCATTTGCCTCCATTGATCATACCTGAACTGTGAGAAAAAATATTCATCCGGCTCTAATTTAATACCATGTTTAATGGCAAAATCATTCGCACCTTTTCCACTTAAAAGTACATGGTTACTGTTACACATAACTGCAACTGCGAGTTCTATGGGATTACGTATATTTCGAACTCCCGCCACAGCACCAGCCGCCAGGTCCTTACCCTCCATAATCGCGGCATCCATTTCCTGGACCCCCTTTTTTGTAAAAACAGAACCACGTCCCGCATTGAACAATATATTATCTTCCAAAATAACAGTCGCCACTTCAACTGCCCTGGCTGATGATCCTCCCCCTTTCAATACTGAATAGCCGCCTGCCAGTGCCTCTTCCAAACCCTGCAGGTAAGTTTTTTCCAAATCCGGCGTCATGTCTTCTTTTAAGATTGTACCAGCACCGCCATGTATCGCCAATGAGATCTTTTGCATTCGCTGATTATTTATTTGTTCCGAAATTAGCCAAATCTGCAAACAATGGTTTCAGGATTTTTACAAAGTTGCTTACTTCTATAGGATTTAGGCAAACTGTTCGAACAACTCCCATAGAAGCGGGGAAAAGGCTCATCGGATCCCGCCTAAAGAGTTCGTGGTAGTCTCCCCCAAAAACACCCATTCAGGGAATTAGGGTTTTCACTACCCATCCTTTAAAAGGCTTTACAGTTCCGCAGTTTGGACCACCGTCTTTCCCAATACCGGCAACCAAAGTTTCAATTATTAATTTCGAATCGGATAGCAATTGCTGAATCATTTCCGGGATAATGCCACTCAATGGGATTTTCAAACGACGGCTCCAGGAACTGTCCCTTTGTCCTGCGCATTTTCCAATGTCAATATAGATAAACCGGTCAATTGGAGTACCCTGTGCAAATGGACCAAGAAAAACAGGTGACTTGTTGGTACCGCTTTTTACCCATAGGGAAAATTCAAATAACAAATCATTGCCCCCGGATTTTTGTATTTGAATCGTTTCAAAGTTATTCCCTTTCCCTTTTTGCAGACCGAAGTCAACACCAGGAGTGGGATTTTGTAAAATAATTCTACATCTCAATTCATTTTCCATATTTACAGAAGTTTGACATTCGAAGCCAGTCATATACCGGTGTGATGACAAAAGTAACTCTGATAAAGAATATTGAAATCAAATTAAGGTATTTTTTGACCTGAAATGAGATGGCGGAAATCATTTTTGCATTATATCATTGGCAAGCCTGGCAATCTCATTAATATCGTTTTTCTCCATGCACTTAAAATGACCCAATGGGCATTTCTTATAGCCTATTTTGCTGCAAGGCCTGCACCATAAATGATTTACTTCGCTGTTGTAATATTGCTGATCAGATTTTTCCCCATAATAAGGATACATTCCAAATGCAGGCACAGTATTTCCCCAGACTGTAATAACTGGCCTTTTGAAAGCTGCTGCAATGTGCATCAGACCTGTATCGGGTGAAATCACCAGTTTTGCTCTATGAGTAAAATCTGATGACTTGTTGATATTGAATTTACCGCAGGCATTGAATATCCTTACTGTATCCAACGCCGCTATTTCCTCTCCTTCATCAGACTCCTCTTTAGCTCCCAATAAAATTATGGGATAACGGATAGCGGTACAAAGTTCTTTTAATTTATGCAATGGCAATTTTTTGGTTGCCAGGGATGCTCCCACAACCAATGCCACATAACCCTCACGATGCGCGGCCGGAATATCTTCTTCCTTTACCCGGTCCTTGTCAGGCACAAAGTAATCAAGCCCCAATCCGTCATTTACTATACCAAAAGAGACAACGGTTTCTATATTCCTGTCAACAATGTGTTTATCGGGAAGCGTATTTATCTTAAAAGCGGTGTATATGAATTTTTCAATGTTTAACTTGTTGAAAGAAAAAGATTTCACACCCATCAGAAAACGCTTGATTTTAAACGTACGAAGGTTATGATGCAGGTCAATGATGTAATCGAATTTTTCTTTCTCCAACTCTCTCAATGTTTGCTGAAGATCACCTGCCAGGACATGTATCCTGTCAATATAAGGATTGTTCTCTACTATTGCTTTAAACGCATTCTTTACCAGGAAGTGTATTTCCGCATCCGGCATTTGCTTGCGCATGCAACGGATAACAGGCGTAGTTAATACAATATCGCCGATTGAAGAAAAACGAATGACCAGGAATTTTGACATTGAATTTAAGAATAAAGAATGATTCTATACAACCGCTAATACTGATTGTGCCTTTACAACTGCAATATCATTAGTGCTTAATACATAGGTTCCGGTATGTTGAACCGCAATGGACGATGCTTTATTTGCATATGGAATAGCCAGCTCGACGCTTCGCGAAACCAGGTAGAAATAAGTAAGCGCAGCAAGGAATGTATCACCGGCGCCTACTACATCAAACACAGTAACTTTTTCTGATGCAAATACCCTGTTCCTGAACATGGCGCCTTTATCACCAAGGGTAGTAATGACGTTCTGCGGCGGATTCTCCAGGTTCTTATATTCCAGTTCATTTACCTTAATAAAACAATTTGCTCTGTCGGGAACAATCCTTTTTTTAGTATCTATAAAAACAGCGCAATTGGCGGCGCCGGCAATTTCAAATAATTTCTCTTTGGATAAAAACCCTTTATCATAATCCGAGATCACAATCGCATCATAGCCGTCCAACTCAATATCATGTTGTAGAGGAGCTAAAGTTTCATGCCGGTCAACCCTTAATATCTGCTGATTGAATTTATCATCAACAAACCTTGTTTTTACAATCTTTTCTCCGTTGGTAAGAAATTGTATATCCACACCAAAGGCCTTTAAATTCTCATATACATTTGCCGCCATGCCGGGCTTACATTCCGTCCTCGTATAATCCAGTACCGGCACCGGGGCTTCCGGGTTAAGCCGTGTACAAATACCATATACATATTCGTCAACACAACTATCGCCTATCAATAATATTTTGAATGGTAGCTGTGGAGGAGTAATTTTCAATTCTGTCATAAAATTTTAATTCTTTGGCAAACTGTGAACCGATAACGGGTTTATCTTTCCAGTCACTACCCACAATCATTATATCAGGTGCATAGTCCTTTATTGTATTTTCCAGTTCCTCATCAGTGGAAAAAAATGATACACCATCAACTGCCTTCAGATTAATAAGAAAAAATTTTCTTTCTTCCTGTGAAAATATTGGCCTGGTGCTTCCTTTCATTTCCTTTACCCTTGTATCGGTATCAATCGCAACATGTAAATGATCCCCCAGGCTCCTGGCATAATTTAATAACATAATATGTGCGATATGAAGCACATCAAAAGTACCATTTACAAATATTTTTGTCATACAAAATAAATTACCCTGGCGCGATTTTGTGCAAATTAAACCATTATGATCATCTTTTGAATTACTCCGCCAGGTAATTTGTCAGGGCTGCTTTCTTTGGTAAACAGCTATATAATAAAGAGGAATACCTGCCAATGTAATGATGAGTCCGGGCCAGGTGAACTGGGGCTTGTACAAAATCAGCAAAGTACAAAAACTAATCCCCATTAATATATAAATAACTGGTAATAGCGGGTAACCGAATGCCTTGTAAGGCCGGTCAGCTCCGGGATATTTTTTACGCAAAATAAAAATACCGGCAATAGTAAGCACATAAAATATCACCACAATAAAAGACACCATGTCCAGGAGGTCACCATACCTTCCGCTCAGGCATAGGGCAGCAGCCATTGCACACTGTATCCATAAGGCCCACTCCGGAACAATGTTCTTGTTCAATTTGCCTGCGTGCCTGAAAAACAGTTTATCATGTGCCATGGTATAGTACACTCTTGCACCTGCCAGGATCAATCCATTATTACAACCAAAAGTTGATATCATGATCATTACCGCGATTATTATGGTACCACTGCTGCCAAATATGGCTTCGGAAGCACTGAGTGCAACCCTGTTATCCTTTGCAAAAGCCAGTTCATTCAATGGCACAGTGGCTAAGTATACCACGTTGGTCAAAATATAAATAACCGTCACGATCAGGGTGCCGAAAAATAGACTCAGCCCGATATTTCTTTTTGGGTTTTTTATCTCCCCGGCAATAAAGGTTACATTGTTCCAGGCATCACTGCTAAATATACTGCCCACCATTGCACTTGCCATTGCACCCAATGCAGCGCCTGTTAGCAGAGGCTCAAAACTGATGGCGTCACCCGCTTTTTTAAGATGTTGCATGGTCCACGGATTTTGCCAGTTGGCATGCCACACATCCCATTTAAAAGCAATAAAACCCGCAATGATCAAACCGAAAAGAGATAACAGTTTAGTGGAAGTAAAAATGGTTTGAATGAACCTTCCCCAATTAATGCCCTTTGTATTGATAAAGGTTAAAAATATGATTAATGCGATCGCTACTATTTGGGCATAATGAACTTTTAAACCCAATGCGTCAAAAGTATTAATGTCTTCCCAGGCTAAAGCGGGGTAAAAATAACCGGCAAATTTAGCGAACCCGACGGCTACTGCTGCGATGGTGCCTGTTTGTATAACGGCAAAAAAACTCCAGCCGTACAAAAACCCTATCAAAGGACTATAGGCCTCCTTCAGGTACACATACTGTCCACCGGCCTTTGGGTACATTGCACTCAGTTCTCCGTAACTTAATGCTGCCGTTAACGTCATAAACCCGGTTATAAGCCACGCAACCAGCAACCAGCCAGCACTGCCCACGTCCTTGAGCATATCGGCGCTTACAATAAATATGCCGGAACCAATCATGGATCCGGCCACGATCATGGTAGCATCAAACAAACTCAGTGATGGTTTAAAAGAAGGATTCTGTTCTGGCATAATGGGCATTTTAAGTAATATTGGCTGGTTAGATAGCCCGGGTATTATAAATCCCGTTTTTGAAACGGGATTGAAGATATATAAATTGATTGAATTTTTGTAAAATGAAGGGTAAGCAACCTATGAAAGCTCTATATCGAAATATTTCTTTCCCAAAAGTATCCCGCATCCGTCATCCAGCATCAGGTATCCGGTACCCTGTATAAGGCATCCACTATCCGGCATCCACCATCCGGCACGCGGTATCCCGATCCTGCATGGAGCATCCCGCATCCGGTATCCCCTCACTATTTCATTTTGCTGTTAAGCCCTTTAACGATCTCAGAAGTTATATTTAATGAAGGATCCTTGAATAGAAAATAATCAAGCCCTGTACCGGTTGTAAATATCAGCGTGTACTTTTTTTCTTTATTATATTCATTCATAAAATCCTTTAGCTTCCCCTGCATATCTTCCATTATCCTGGCTCCCTTCTCCGCCAACTTTTGACTCTTCTGTTGTTTGGTCTGCTCTATTTCCCGTTGCTTGAGACCCAGCTTTTCCTGGAAGGCCTCAGCCTCCTGTTGCGTAACCGAGTTTCCCTTTTTAATAAAATTATCTCTTAACACTGTCAATTCACGATAGGCATTTTCGTATTCATTTGCGATAATTGTCTGTTCGGCCTCCAGTTCCTTTTTTCGTTGCCTGATAAATGCGACGTTATTATTCAAAGAATCTAATTCTACATAAGCAATAACCATTCTATTGTTATAAGAAGTATCGTGGACCTTATAATCAACAGTGGCACTCCTTACTGCAGCTTCTTTACCACCCGAAAAATGCAGGTAATATAAAACAGCCACCGCGAATAGCAACACCAGGTTCAATCCAAAGGAAAATTGTTTCATGCAAGATATTTTGTTTGGGGCAAGATAGTCAGAAAGGAAGATTACGCAATAATTGTGTTAGAATTTTTAGGAAAGGGTTAACAGCGGCGCCACTGGGTGCAATTCTGACTGTCGCATCGTTATAAATCACCTTTGGTTTGATTTCCAGCCCGATAGACTTATTTCATTACACCATTTAATTTACCCTGAATTTGAACATATGGATTATTTTTTTTATTTTGTAATCACTAAAAACAATTTTATGCAAAATATAAAATTGCCCGTATTTATCGTATCGGCATACGCATTTTTTTACCAGTTTACTCCGTATATTGGTTTTTCAGATATAACAATTATGGCCATGTTTACAATTTCACCCGTACTGGTATGCTGGATGGCTTATAAAATATTAAAAAATGGCAACCCATCCCAACGAAGTTTTGAGGAATATTTTTATGAAGATTCAAATTATAAGCGAAACAC
>JBDTWP010000123.1:0-15375 GCA_040006615.1 Ferruginibacter sp. | reverse complement strand
ATGAAAGCTGCTGGGTTGGATAAGATCAATGTAATAACCGGCAGATAATAAACCGCTGTACCCTTTTTTCGCAGCGGCTGCCAATGATGCTGCCCCACGCCAGGATTGAATCATAATACCAGGTGGAATGCCGGGTTGCAATATCTCATCCCAGCCCATCATCTTCTTCCCATTCTTTTGCAGCAGGGGCAACAGGCGCTTAATAAATTCAGTCTGCAGTTCCTGGTAAGTTGTCATACCTTTTTGCTGCATATATGCTCTTATATCAGGGCTGCGATTCCAGTCTTTGCCTGTATTTTCATCCCCGCCAATATGAAAATATTCATCGGGAAAAAGCTTACTCATTTCTGTAAAAAGCGTATCTAAAAAAGCATAAGTATAATCTTTTGTTACATCCAGGGCAGGATCGAACACACCATAATACCGTTGCAATTCATAATCCCTGTTCACACTCGCCAATAAGGGATATGCTTTCAACATGGCGGTGCAATGACCGGGCACATCAAACTCCGGAACCACTCTTATTCCACGCTGATCCGCATAAGCAATGATCTCCTTTATATTTTCCTGTGAATAGAAATTCCCTTCTGCACCAACTGAAGTAAGCCTTGGGTAAGCTTTTGACTCAATACCAAATAACTGATCTTCCGTAAGGTGCATGTGAAAGACATTCATCTTTACTGCAGCCATCGCATCGAGTGTTCGCTTTACTACATCCATCGGCATCCAGTGAAGTGTGATATCGAGCAATAAGCCGCGCCATGGAAACCTCGGTTCATCAACAATATCAACACCCGGAAAATAATAACCCGCATCATCCACACTTAATAATTGTTGTAGCGTTTCCAGTGCCCTGATAGCACCAAGATCTGTATCAGCTGTAATCTCCACCTGGGTAGCATTGCACGAAAGCCGGTAGCTTTCATTTTCATGCAAGTTTAGAACTGCCGGCCGTTTTACAACAATAATCAACCTGGCGGAAAGGCTGGTATCTGTTGCTGAAATATTTCCCTGCTTAAAGAAAAATCCCACACGGTTATCCAGTCTTCTCAATGTCCTTGAAGCTTCTTTGTAAACACGCTCTCCCGGATAGCCCGTAACGGCGATTGTAAATAATTTATTTACCCGGCACCTGGTACCATTTGTTTTCAACGATTGTGGCACCGGCATAATTTCATGCGTATTATCCTGCGCAAATGAAGGGGCATTCAGCATGCAAAAAAAAACAAGTATTAATTTCCTGTTCATTCAATTTCAAAATTTTAGTTCCCCTATCATGATATTAATCTAAAGATAAATGCATAGAAATATTTTGCACGCCAGGTTAGTACCCCCTACCGAATAAAAATCCAGGGACGCACTTCGGACCCAATCCCGGGCTCTTATTGCCGGCGCATTTCCTGAACTTACCGGTTATAACAGGGAAAACAATCGTTTAAACCAATACGAGGTTAGTATTTCTCAACTATACAAAAATTCACTGTAGCAATATAACCGGACAAATTATGGCTTAGCCGGTTGAATACCGATCCGGTCGCACCACCCTAGAAACACTTTATAAGTATCATCCAATGCCTGTTTTTGAGGTGTTGTTAATGGACTTGTAGAAACCCTGCTGATTTCTTCCACCGGCAACCCTCTTTTTCGTAAAAAATATTTTGAGCTCAGGGGATAATTCTGAGCAATGATATCTTCGGTTTTTGTTAATTGTGCCTGGATAAATTTTACATCCTCCTGCCTGTCCGGATTGATGGAGTTGTTACACATCCACACTAAAATTTCGGGATAAAAATTTCCTGAAATAGCAGACATCCCTTTTGCCCCTGCCTGCAGCGAATACATGGTGTTTGCCACGCAGGCATCATAAAATTCGAGCCTGTTATTTTTGGCAAGCTGAAGTTTGGCTTTTACTTTATCAAAATCAATTGAAGTATCTTTATGATACACCAACCTGTTTGTTTCCAATAAGTATTTAAATACATAAGGGGTAATAATTCTTTTATAAGGCGCAGGGCATTCGTAAGTGCCCATCGGGATATTATCTGTAAGTGCAAAGAATTTATCGAAATTGCTTATCAGCGCCTCATCAGATTCTTCCACTTTCGCAAAAAGCCCTGAGATCATTATAACCGCATTGATACCCGTGTGATAGATTTTTTTTGCAAACTCAGCCTTTTCTTCAAGCGTTTTCCCGAAGGAGCCGGTTGCCACCACAGGAACAGCGCCATTAACACGCTTTACCACATGTCTTGTTAATGAGATCCTTTCTTCTTCACTAAGTTTATACATTTCGCTACTTTGACAATTGGCAAAAAAACCCTTAACACCTGCTGCAAGATAAAAATCCATCAACCTGGAAACACCGTCAAAATCTATCTGCCCGTTTTGTTTGTAAGGAGTAATCATGACGGGTACAAATTTTTTATCGCTTACAAACGGTATTGCCTCATTTATTTCTTTAAATGAAAAAAGACGCTTATTTTTTTCTGTAAATACACTTGCGCCCACACCGGTTGAAAGCGCAACACTGAATGATCCCGCGGCAATTTTTTCTAAAAAAGAACGACGTGATGATTTGCTACTTTTTTGCATGAATAACAGATTTTTGTTTGAAGAGATATTAAAGCTAAAATTATTTTTTTAATCCCGGTAGCCTGTTTTAATTACAGTCAACCTGTATTTTGATAAAAATTACTTTCCCATCTTTCTTTACTTAAGCTAAGAAAATAATTTCATTCACATGATACTTCGGGCCAATATAACCGTATCTTTTCCTTTAAAAATGACACGCTTCTCTCTAACTGATCCATTCCATCCACACCATCTTCAATACTTATCCAGCCATCGAACCCTGCCTTTTTTAATTCAGTAAAAATAGCATCATAATCATTTAATCCTTTTCCTATTTCACCGTGGGCCAACCGTTTTGCATAACCGGCTGAACCGCCTTCTTCTTTCCGCAAATCGGCAATGGTTCCTTCTTTTAAATAGCGATCACTGGCATGCATGGTTACAACCCGCTTAGATACAAGTTCCAGTAATTCCAGCGGGTTTTCACCAGCCAGGTAAGTGTTGCTGGGATCATAATTAACGCCAAAGTTGGGATGGTTAACACTTGCTACCAGTTTGCAAAAAACAACTGCTTGTTGGGCAAATTCGGGATACTCCCAAAAATCATCCTTATAATGATTTTCGAGTACAAGGGTAATATTCCTTTCCCGAGCATAGGGCAGGCATTCGTAAATACAATCTGCCGCCAGTTGCACCCCTTCTTCCATGGAAAGCCCTGGCCTCCTTTGACCTGAAAGTACCCTGCAATAAGTGCCTCCCAAAGCATTCGTCATGTCAATCCAATGCTTTTCTTTTTCAATTTCTTTTTCACGAAACCTCTTATCAGGATGTGTAAAATCAGGTGAACAGCACATCATTGGAATTACTTTGCCATGGTCTTCCACCATCCTTCGGAATATGGGCCAGTTGCGCTGATCCGCCATCTGCAGAAACCCGGCATACCATTCCAGGCCATCAATATCAAGTGTAACCGCAAGCCTTATCCAGTCTTCCAAAGACATGGTTCCGTCTTTGCAGAGAGCCTGCAAATATGCTTTGGGAAATACTGCAAGTTTTGGCACCTGTCTTTGATTATTTTGGTGTATTAATAGTTGACGCATCTTTTGGCGGGTTGCGTCCAATAAAAGGATATTGTTCCAGGTCTACTACCTGGCCGCTGATAGCACCCGATTCATCTGCAAGCCAATATACGGCAGCAGCGGCAATTTCTGATGGTTTCAAAATTCTGCCTGCTGGTGCATAAACGGAAGGCAGGTCTTTATACCAGTCTGTTGGAAGGCCATGCTCTTTTTTCATTAGCATTTCTGTTTCCGTAAGTACCCAACCCGGGTTGATCTGGTTTACACGAACCCCATTTTCCCTATGTAAAGTATCGCCAAGATTTCTTGTCATAGTCATCAATGCGCCTTTCGATACGCTGTAGGCTAATAAATTTGGTTCACCGCAATAAGCATTTACTGAACCAATATTCAATACGCATCCGTGCTGCTTTGATAAATAGGGTAACGCTGCTTTTATCAGGCTGAAAGGTGCAATAGTATTTACTGCAAACATTCTTTGCAGAAAAGTTTTATCGGTTGTATGAATATTGGAAGAAGCTACAAAGGCAGCATTGTTTACTACAGCATCCAGTTTTCCGAATTTTTGTATGGCCAGTTCTACCAAACGTTCCGGCGCCCCATCTGCGCTGATATCTTCTATATGTAAAACTGCTTTGGCGTTGTCCAGTTCTGCCAATACCTGATCACCCAATACTTGTTCCAAACCATTCACTACAATGCTGGCTCCTTCTGCTACGCAGCGAAATGCAATGGCCTTTCCTATACCGGTGGTGCTTCCCGTAACAATAATCACCTTATTTTGTAAACGCATATTTTAAACCGGTTTTAAAACACTTTTAACTACCTCGCCTTTGTGCATTTTTTCAAATGCCTCCTGCCACCCGGTGATGGGCCATACGCCGCCGATGATGGGTTTTACATCCAGTTGCCCATTGGCCAGCAATGAAATTACTTTTTCCCATACGGGCCAGTTGTGACTAAAGCTTCCCTGCAATGTAACATTTTTCTGAACCAGCGGATCAAGTGAAAAACCAAGCGGTTGCGGGCCCCATCCAACTTTTGTAATATGGCCATTTGGCCGTACAAGATCCAAAGCGGTCTTTAGTGTAAAACTGGAGCCCGCGGCATCAATAACAAGATCGGCACCCAGGCCATCAGCATGTTTGGCCCATGCTGTTGCATCACCAGTAATGGCTTCACAACCATATTGTGTTGCTATATTAAGCCGGTGCATGTCTGTTTCCAATCCCGTAACAATTACCTGTGCGCCGCATAGTTTCGCCATTGCTGCGCAAAGAATACCAATGGTGCCGGGTCCAATTACTATTACACGGTCACCGGGTTTTATACGCGAATTATTTACTACGGCATTATATGCAACACAGCAGGGTTCTGTAAGGCATGCCTGCTCAAATGGTAACTGTTCCGGTACCAGGTGCAGACATCTTGCGGGCACTTTTACATATTTGGTCATGGCGCCATTTACACCATAACCAAAACCTTTCCTGTCGGGATCAAGATTATATAATCCGGTTCTTGATAAAGGGCTGTTCGCATTAATTACCGCGGCTGTTTCACTCACAACCCTGTCGCCCAATTTCCAGCCGGTTACCCTGCTGCCCAATTCAATAATTTGTCCGCCAAATTCGTGCCCCAGTACAACCGGATAGTTTACCTGCCAGCTATGGTCTGCTGTCCATTGATGCAGATCGCTGCCGCACACGCCTACATTGGCT
Source organism: Ferruginibacter sp. (assembly GCA_040006615.1). Classification (GTDB taxonomy): domain Bacteria; phylum Bacteroidota; class Bacteroidia; order Chitinophagales; family Chitinophagaceae; genus Ferruginibacter. Next base: position 10,007 of record JBDTWP010000123.1, on the reverse strand, counting down.
ACTTCAATCAGCACGTCATATTCGTCAATTTCGGGCCTTTCTATTTCCCTGATTTCTACCGATCCTTTTACTGAGGAGAAGTTGATAACTGCAGCAGTTTTTAAAGCGGTCATAATTCATTTATTTTTTGAACAAGGTAATAGTACTTAATGTATAAAAACATTCACTAGAGAAGGGGATATTGCGCTAAAACAAAAAGCTCCTTCACTGTAATAATATGATCAGCCTCCAATATTGCCGTAAGCATGAATGGCATTACAGATCAAACGCAGCGATGCTTCCAGGTTACCATCTGCAGTTTTAAAAGCATCTGCATCAATGGTTAATGGCGCACCCAGCACTACTAATGGTGCACCATACCCGGGGCATTCGATGGCCTGTTCCAAAGAGAGCCCTCCGACGGCTTGTACCGGAATGGTTACTGCATTCACCACCTCCCGCAACTGGTCTAAAGGACTTGGCATTCGCAAACCACGGGCTGCTATCCCCCTTCGTTCATCATACCCGATATGATGTATCACATAATCACAGCCGAGTGCTTCGAGCCATTTTGCAGCAGTGACCATATTTTCACAACCCAGGTTATCACCCATTACTTTCACACCAAAATCAAGGCCGGCTTTCACCATGCATTTGATGGTTTCTTCATGTGCACGGGCCATAACTACCACGTGGGTGGCCCCGGCTTTTGCCATCATTTCTGCTTCCAGGTAACCACCATCCATTGTTTTAAGGTCAGCTACTATCGGTACGCCGGGAAACGCTTCCCTTAACATCCTGACACCCCGCATTCCTTCTGCAAGAATCAACGGTGTTCCGGCTTCCAGCCAGTCAACACCTGCACGCAGGGCCATTGCAGCAGTTTCCAAAGCTTCATCAATATTGGTAAGATCAAGCGAGATTTGTACAATAGGTTTCATATTATCAGCAGGTTTAATCCAATTAGTTAACAATCCTAAGAAATATACAGCAATCCAACAATCGTTACCGGGACTAAAGATAAAAGATTACCCAGACAGGTGATAATTTTTTGTACAAAAAGCCGGAATCTTTTTTTAATGAACCGGAAAGAAAGAATAAAACATAAAAAATCTGTCGGGTGCATCCCAATCTGTCGAAAGGAAGTTTGCTCTTAATTCTATACTTTTATTTAATGATTAATAAATATATCCGCCCCATTTAATTGTCAAATTATTTCAACAGATGACCAACTATCTACTTATATTTTTTTACGTCTTATTTTTCCCCACTGCCGGTGTTGCCATGGAAATAGCGGTAAAAAATCTTTTACGCTTATCTGTCATAGTGTTTTTTAGAACTCCCTATATAAATAAAATAGTTTCAATACGCCGGTATTAGCTGGTGCTTTAAATAAATATTATGAAGAAATTAATCCTCTTTTGTATGCTTGGCGCACTGCAGTTTGAAAATTTACCTGCCCAAACTGCTGTCCAAAAGATAACCCCTGTTTCGAGCATCCTGATTTTTAACCCACAGGAAAAACATACACATGGCAGCAGCCTCCTAAGCCTTCCTAACGGTGATTTCTTATGCGCCTGGTTTATGGGCAGCGGCGAAAGAACAGCTGATGATGTAAAAATAATGGGTGCCCGCCTGCAAAAGGGTGCCAGGGCATGGAGTGCCCCTTTCTTGCTTGCAGATACCTACAATATACCCGATTGTAATCCGGTGCTTTTTTTAAATAATAAAGGAAAATTATTTCTTGTTTGGATTGCTGTAGAAGCCAATAAATGGGAGTATTCGATCCTTAGGTTTAAAACCTCAACAGACTATTTGAAGCCAGGCGAACCGGTGTGGAACTGGCAGGATAATATTCTTTTAAAACCGGGCGGCACCTTTGCTACGGAAGTTGCCTCAAAACTTAATGAATTATCTGAATCTAAGGCTGGCTGGTCTGCTTATGCACCTTCTTACGATGATATGATTATAGAAGCCGGCAAGGATATAGGAAAACGCAGTATTGGCTGGATGACGCGTATTAAACCCCTGCTTCTGGACAGCGGGAAAATATTACTTCCGCTCTATTCCGACGGGTATAATTTTTCTATGATAGCTATTTCGGATGATGATGGCACTACCTGGCATTCCAGTTTACCGATTGTTGGCCGGGGGAATGTTCAACCGGCGCTTGCCCTCAAAAAAAATGGAAATATCGCAGCATATATGCGTGATAACGGTGATGCCCCTGCGAGAGTGCAGGTAAGCGAGTCGAACAATAAAGGAGAAAGCTGGTCAGCAGCAATTAAGACAAATATCCCCAATACTGCCAGCGTTGAATTATTGGTATTACGGGATGGCAAATGGGCCTTTTTGGGTAATGATACCGAGGATGGGCGGTACAGGCTCAGCCTTTATATTTCCGACGATGAAGGTAAAAGCTGGAAATGGAAATACTGGGTTGAAAATGTGCAAGCTGGTAAAGGAAGTTTCTCCTATCCATCACTTATTCAGTCCGGGGATGGCTTGATGCATATGACTTATTCTTATAAATCGGAGGAACCCGGGGAGACCATTAAGTATGTGGTAGTGGATCCCGGATTGCTAACTCAATAAAAAACTGTACCAGGTTGGGGTTCATACTTTTAGTTCAGGAGTATTCAGAATCTCAATTACAAATCTTAAAGCGGCAACAATTACCGGGAACCGGGTATTGTTGAATTTACCTGCTGCCGCATAAGGTATTTTGTATTCAAATCAAACCCGTACTAACTGACGGGTGCATCCCAAATTGTCGTGGTAACAGGTGGTTTGTGGGGACACAAACCACGGCTCAGCCAGGGTCGGTATCCCACCGACCGAAATCAGAAGCGACAATTTGGGATGCACCCTAACTGATTACAGATATATTCTTCCTGTTTCGAAGACATAGTAACTATTTATTTTCTTGATTAACCCGTATGGGATTGTAGAAATTTGTTTTATTTGCAATTATTCTTTGGAGGAAGTATTGCAAATATAACTTTTTTAGGTTATATTTAGGTTAAGAAGTTTTCTGAAATAAATTACCAGATTAGCTTTTATATATTTACCAGGACATGACTGAGAAGACACAAAATACTGATGCTGTATATTGGGACCGTCTTAAAAACGGTGACTCGCAAGCCCTGGGCTTTTTATATGATAAGTATGTTGATAAATTATTTATTGCTGCATTGCACACTACTGACAACCGTGAACTTGCTAAAGATTCAGTGCAGGAGGTCTTTATTGAAATATGGAATTACAGGAATACAATTACCGACATACAATACTCTCAAAGTTACCTGACTAAAGTGTTGCGAAGCATCCTTTTAAAAAAGCTGAAAAAAGAAAATCCTTTATACCATTACGAACTGGAAGAGTCATTCGCTTCTCCTGAACAGAATATAGAGAGCATTATTATTTCCCTGGATAGTGAGACAGAAAAAAAGAAAAAGTTAGATCAGGCATTATCGAAACTTAGTACGCGGCAAAAACAAGTGCTGGAATTGCATTTTGAGAAAGGACTCAGCTATGAGCAAATTGCAGAAATGCTGCGTATTAATTATCAGTCGGTAAACAATCTCGCTTTCCGGTCTATTAATCGCCTGCGCAGCCTGATGTTTAGTATTTTATTTTTTGTAATTGTCCCATAGAAATCTACCTGTTAAATGCCATCCTAAACATGTGCTCTAAATTTATATTCTCTTATAGCTTTTGTTGCTAAAGCAATGCTACCCCAGGGAAATATCTCTTCAAAACTTTCTGGTTGCATTCCAAATTCATACTGCTCCGTGTGTGTAACAAAGTAGTATACACAAATTATTGAAAATCAAGAATTTCCACATGGTATAAATATAATTCATCCTGCACCATGGGTACAACAAAGTAGAATACACCGCATTGGCGGGAAGTAGTTTCATCAATTGCCTCCAGCTTTAGCTGGAGGAACAAATTTATTCATTTTTGGCTTTAGCCAAACAAATCAGGAATCTGCTTAAATTAAATTCGGCTAAAGCCGTCGTATATCGCATTTTATATTATCCACAGGCTAAAGCCTGTGGCAATTCATTTCCGACCGGGCCTCGTCCAACGCAGGTTCGATTTTCAATAGGTTATGACTGTTGTTTATATAATTGTTGCTCCTGATTTCGGTTGGTGTCCCCACTATAGCCGTCAACCCATGTTTTTGGTAGAGCCGTAGGCTCGGCTTAGGTTGTAACAACGGATTTTAATCCGTTGCTACAACCTCCAATAGATGAGTGCTGAAAGCACGATGCATTTTTGCAGCCTCGGTTTCACTCCACGAACCAAAAGGATGAACTGCGGCCTCGGTTCGTGTATCCACGAAACGAAAGGATATGCTTCGAATTTTTCGTTTCGTGGAGACACCATTTCCGTCAACTTATGTATTGGTAGAGCCGTAGGCTCGGTTCATGTTGTAGCAACGGATTTTAATCCGTTGTGTTACAACAGCCAATAGATGAGTGCCGTAGGCACGATGCATTTTTGATTAACCTTAATATCGGCCGGGCCTATGGCTCTCAATTCAATGATTAGTCTATCAACGGATTGAAATCTCTTGTTATAATATTTGTCAGGCCTGCGGCTCTAAAGAATTGCAGGCAAAATTCTTAAGTTGACGGATATGGTGAGGACCCAAACCCCCTATTGCCGCGACAATTTGAAATGCTCCCAACTTTCTTCTCTAAAAAAATTATAATAGTGAGTATCAACTCTTCAAAGGCTTCTCTAATAATAAAGTGAAAAATAATCATTCATATTTTGATGGCTTTACCGAAGACCAGTTTGCGGCCAACGACTACTTCCGGCAATGGGTATTGTATGCAGAAATTGATAAAGAGGAATTTTGGAATAATTATTTGCAAATAAATCCGCACCAGCAACCAGTTATTTTAAGGGCAAGAGAAAAAATAGAGACATCGTTTACTCACCATGGAATGAGGCCTTTAACAACCGAGGAAAAATTAACTATTAAAAACAATATTTTTCAACAGATAAACCGGCGTGTTAATTCATTTACGGTACTTAGGCAAAAAAACCTGCATTTGATAAAGGTTGCAGCCATAGTATCCGGCATAGTTCTGATAACGGCATACTTTTTAAATACAAAATCTGTAACGGAAACAACCATGCTTCTTCAACGAAGTACCGGGGTAAAAGAAATAAAAGAAATTTTGCTGGCAGATAGTTCCGTTGTTATCCTGAATGCCAATTCTTCCATCACCTATAAAAGTGATATCGGCAACAGTCAAAACCGTGAAATTACAATGGAAGGAAATGCCTATTTTAAAGTAAAGAAAAAAGCAGATCACCGTTCATTTACTGTACACACCAACTCAATATCCATTGCCGTACTCGGTACTGAATTCAATGTAGATTCACGCAGCAAAGCAATAGCAATTGTGTTGACTACCGGTAAAGTAAAAGTTAGTGCAGACAATAATAATTCAGCGGCCGTTTACATGAGCCCGGGTGAAAAGGTTCAACTCGATACTTTACATCGTGCATTTATAAAGTCAAAAACCAACACAGCCCTGTATTCAGCATGGACGGAAGGTAAATGGAATTTCTCGTCAACTTCGCTTCTTGACATTGCCAACCTGATCCATGAATATTATGGGATCGAAACAGTGTTTAACACCGAAAAAATAAAGAGGTTAAAAATAACTGCCGTAATTCCGGTTACAGATTTAGTTTCCTTTACAGACATACTATCAAAAACACTTAACCTTAGAATAACAGAACAACAAAACCAGTTACACATTCAATATTAACCAAACTAAACTACCAGGTATGAAAAAAAAGTACGCATTTATTAAATTCCTGCCCATCCTGCTGGTACCACTATGTATTATGATTCTACCAACCAGTAATGTAATGGCACAGGGCATTGCATCTGTTGCTCCTGAAGAGCAGCTAAGCATGACTGAAAGCGTTGCCGCCATTGACGGAAACACTGTTTCGCTGGAGATTTTTATGCAGAAGTTCCGGCTTGTTTACAATGTATATTATAGTTACGAAGCCGTATCATTAAAAGAGGTGAAAGTTGTTGACAATGATATAGAAAAGAACAGGCCTAAAGACCCGGGAACCTTGCTAAAACGGGTATTGACACCTGTTGGTTTAACCTTCGAAAAAGTAAGTAACGTTTACATAATAAAAAAATCAGCAGAAGTTAATAAAGTTACTCCTCCTGTAAAATATAATAAATTCGCCGCCGAAGAAGTTACAGGAACAGTAAATGATAAGAACGGACCGCTAGCCAATGTTACCGTTGCAGAAAAAAATACTGCCGCTGCAACCAAAACCAATAATTCCGGCAAATTTACCATACAGGTTTCATCAAAAACCTCCACACTCATATTCAGTATGATAGGCTACAAAACCAAAGAGGTAAAACTGGCAGGGATGGCCGAAATAAATATTGTACTTGACTCTAATGTGGAGGATCTTTCTAACGTAGTAGTAACAGCTTTAGGTATTACAAGAAATAAAAAAACGATGGGCTATTCTGTCGGTGAAGTAAAAGCAGAAGACCTTGTAAAGGCAAGCAATATTAATTTGTTGAAATCGCTTGACGGAAAAGTGAGTGGTGTAAATTTCACCAACCTCAGCACCGACCCCACTTCTTCTGTACTTGTAAACATACGTGGTACTACTGCTTTGCCAACTTTAGGAGGTAATGGCAGGGATGTTTCTTTAAAGGGACAGCCTTTGTATGTAATAGATGGAATACCCGTGGGCACCCAAACTGTTACGCAAAAAGACAATGTAGATTTTGGGAATATCCTTTCACAATTGAATCCCGAGGATATTGATAATATTACCATTTTGAAAGGGGGCAGCGCAGGGGCTCTGTATGGAAAGGAAGGTGGTAATGGTGTAATAATGATAACTACAAAATCGGGTAAAGGTGGTAGAACCGGACTTGGTGTTTCTTATTCTGTTTCAAATGTATGGGACAAGGCTTTCCAGTTTGTGCCCATTCAAACGGAATATGGACCGGGATCCAGGGCAAATGAATGGGCTGTTGACGGTACCGATACCTGGGGGCCAAAGTTGGATGGAACTACCACTACCGATTATTGGGATGTAAAAACACAGCAATGGGCCACCAAAGCTATGTATTCAAATGGCCAGAACCCGGTAGAAGCTTATTTGGAAAAAGGACACACAATGACCAATAACATCAGTGTACAGGGAAATTATGATAAGGGTTCTTTTCGTTTATCATTATCTAATATGAACAATAAAGGGGTAATGCCGAATACTAAAGTAGATCAAAAATCAATATCCCTGAATTCCGAATACAGGCTCGCCAATAAAGTAAAAGTTTCAGTAAGCACCAGTTACATTCATACGTATTCACCCAATAAGGCCAGGATAGCGGGCAGGGGTGATGATGCCGTTTTAAATAAATTGCTATACGAGTGGCCCACCAGCCTGCAACCGCTTACGGATATGCGTAATTACTGGCTTACAGGATTTGAAGGCATCAGGCAGAATGGTGCTATTATGAATGATAACCGCCCCGACCCCACCGACCAGGCAGGCGTGGGCCTGGATAACCCCTATTGGTGGGCTTATGAAAATGTGCATCGCTTTACCAGGGATAACTTCTTTGGAAAAATTCAATTAGACTGGGAACTATCCCGCAATTTTTCCTTCCTGGTAAGAACTGGTATGGAGAATGTAAAAGAGTATTATGAGCAAAGAACCTCATGGAGTGATGCTGATCATTTAGGAAAATTTGTTACCGGCAATAATAACACTTCACTTATTAATTCTGATGCAATCCTGACGTATAACAATACTTTTGGTAAGTTTTCTCTTGGCGCATCGGTGGGGGGTAATTATGCTTATTCCAATAACAATGATTTGGAAATGGAAGCCGGTCGCCTGTCTGCGCCTAAATTATTTACTCTTTATAATGCCATACCTGGCACATTAAGGCCTAACTCACAAGGCTGGGGTACAGGACAAAACTACAGTGCTTATGGTACCGCCACTGTGGGTTATAACAACCAGTTTTTTTTAGATGTAACCGGACGTAACGACTGGGGTGGAATTTTAACAGAACAAAATATCCATTATTTTTATCCCTCTGCATCTTTAAGTTGGGTGGCCTCTGAAACCTTCCAACTTCCAAAAGCGGTAGAACTTTTAAAATTCCGAATAGCTAAAGCAGATGTGGGTAATGGATTATTGCGCAGAAGGAGTATTGATACCTATAGTTTTGATGCCAGTGACTGGGGAGTTGCGAAAACAGTACAGTTGAATTCAAATCTTGTTGATAAAGATATTAAGCCAATGCACTCTGTTACCACAGAAGGCGGTTTCGACCTGGGAATGTTTAATAACCGCTTACACGTTGATTTTACCTATTTCGTTAAAGAGCAAAAGAATCAAATTGATAATATCCCCCTTGTCCAGGGAACCGGCTATTCAGGTTTGTTAACAAATATTGGTGATGTAAGAAATAAGGGATTCGAAATTGGTTTAGGAATAACACCTGTTAAAACCAAAGACTTTAGATGGGATCTTTCTGCAAGTTTTACCAAATATAAAGCAGTTATAACACGCCTTTCAGATAAGTTTGCTCCAAATGGATACGTATTCGCTGATTATGGCAGAAATGAAAAAGTAAGGATAGCAGTTGGGGAGGAAATAGGAAATATGTATGAAGCAGAGCCCGTATTGAGAATGAAATCTGGTAAATATGCCGGGATGCCTATTTTGGATGGCTCTGGCGGTGAATTTCAAAGTTCCGGGGATGAAAGGGATCGGGCCAGGTTAGGAAATTTCAATCCGGATTTTATTTTAGGGGTGAATACTACCATTAAGTATAAACAATTTGCATTGAATTTAGTGGGTAGCTTACGTTCCGGTGGTAAATATGTATCAGTAAATCAGAAGTATCTCGAATCAGACGGAATGGCGTATACAACTTTAGGCTCAGGCCCTGACAATCCATGGTGGAGTGGTGGCAGGGACGCTTCCAAAGGAGGTCATCCATGGCCGGCTGAAAATTCAAGCCAATACGATGCGATTAATAGTAATAATGACGGGCAGAGGTCTAATAGTCTGCAGGATGCCAGTTATGCGAAAGGAGTATTCCTGAACCCAAATTATACCGGAGATCCGACAAAGGCTACAGATGATGACTATATAGTAAATGGCGCTGATCCCAATAATACGTTCTACCAGGTACCCACAAACAGTTACGGAGATGTGATCTGGAATTTTACATCTACCCGTACTTACAATGCTACAAATTTTAAGTTAAGAGAAATTTCGCTCGCATACACATTGCCTAATGCTTTAATCAGCAAGTATAAGCTTCAGAACCTTACAATATCATTAATTGGAAGAAATGTATTTCAATGGAATAAGTCCGGTCGAAATGAAGATCCTGAATCCGCGTTTCAGGGTGTAGGTACCAATCAGGGTATTCTTCAGGCTACACTGCCAAGTATCCGTTCTTATGGTTTCAAGCTTTCAGCAACTTTTTAATATTTTAACTTTTAATAAAAAATTATGAAATCATTTATAAAAAAAATAGGAGCGCTGGTCTTATTGTCCTTTTTTGCTTCCTGTAGCAAAGATGCACTACGGATTTATGATACCCAGCTTCAACTGGACGCAGTGGAAGATGTGAATGATCCATTCCTGCTATCTTCTATCATAAAAAAAACCACTTTATTTTATGCAGGAATGGGATATGATAATAGCCGGCTTCCCGGCGCTGTTCAGTATATGGAAAGAAATTTCCAGGGAGGTGATAATACTTACCAGGGGTTTAAATATCCCACCGATGATTTGTACGCAGCCGTTGATATCCTGAAATTAATAGATGGCGCTATTGGCCTGACCGACAAAAGAGGTTCAACTTCTCACAAAGGAATTTTTAAAATATTCAGGTCCCTGTTATTTTCCTTCATGACGGATTATTATGGAGATATTTATTATTCAGAAGCGCTGAAAGGCCGGGAAGGTATTCTTTA
>JBDTWP010000122.1:0-15796 GCA_040006615.1 Ferruginibacter sp. | reverse complement strand
TGATAAAATAAGGAAACTTGCTTTGAAAAAATTATCAATTATCAATTATCAATTAAACCAATAATTTCATGCTCGTTTCAGTACTGCCTGTTAAAATCATATTTCAACGCATTATAAGGAATTGATAAAATAAGGAAACTTGCTTTGAAAAAATTATCAATTATCAATTATCAATTATCAATTAAAACGTCCAGGTTATTAAAAAACTGTTTGGTCATTGTTCCGGATACCCCTCCGATTATTCGATGGCCCATACTCGCCAGCAGCCCTGAAAGCTGAACATCCCCATCGAATTCGATGGCTGTATGCTGATCATCAACAGGTGACAACCCAATTTTAATGATAGCATTGGCATTTCCAATTTTACTACCCTGTTGTGCCTTTAGCGTGAAGCTTTTCTGCTCAACAATTTCTTCCAGTTGCAGGTTGCCGGTGAAGGATCCGTTTACTGGGCCCAGTTTGATGGCAAGCGTAGATTTAAAGGAATTGCCGGAAATCCTTTCCAGGCTGGAAACGCCGGGAACCACTTTAGCCAGGGATTGCTCATCCATTAATATTTCCCATACTCTTGAAGGAGAAGCTTTTAAAATATGTTTACCTGTAAGTTTCATATTAAGGCCTAATCGGGCCGAATATAATTTATACCGGCCTAGAGGGGCATTTGTAATCGTTCAAATTAATTGAATTTAAAGTTATTAAAAACTTTATTGAAATAATAATATTATTAAAGAAAAATATTACAGGTTATATTTATTACATCGAATGGAAGCGCATTGAAATTGGGCAGATTTCCATGAAAATGAAAATCATTTCATTTCCATTTATTATTTCATTTCTCTAAGTGACCATCGATATAATTATAGAAAAAAATACTAAGGCTTTTATTGAAAACCATTCCATTATTTGGAAATCCATCCAGCCGACGGAGGATGGAATAAATAAAGAGGTTATAAATTACTGATTACCAACAGTGTACCAGTTGGCACTAAAGTAGCCTTTCTGAAAATTAATATAAAAACCTTTTATGTTTTTTGAATACTTAATCTTCACAATAAACCAATTCCAGATTGTTGTAAAAACGCTGCTTGCCAAATTCGATGCAAATAGTGATTTCCCCGGGCCTAAAGTATTTTATCTGACCTCCAACATCAAAATCATGTTTAAAAGATTTTCCATTATTACAATCATTCTGACTGGTTTTATGATTAATTGCATATCCCAGGATACAACAAAATATGATTCCGCTTCCTCCACCGGAAGTTTTCCTGCATTACCGGGCGCTGCTTCCTTTCGTCCCCCCGGGCAGGTAAATTCCATGGAAATAACATTGAACTTAGCAGAAGCAGATAATTCAACCATTACCGCAGATGGCGCTCTCGTAGAATTCAGTGATAATTTTAATACCGGTGTTGATTTGCAGGATGCGATCAAGTTTACCAATCCTAATGAAACTTTTGGCTTTATGAGAAATGGTACTTCTCTAGCTATTGAAAGAAGGCCCTTCATAGATAAAAACGATACTTTGTTTTTGAACCTGATCAGATCTACACAGAGAAATTACCAATTGGTAATAGTTGGGAAATATCCTGACCAACCAAACCTCCTGGCTTTTATCGAAGATAAATACAGATCCATTGCCACCCCTCTCAGCCTGGTTGACAGTACGATTTTTAATTTCACTATTAATGGCGATGCCGCTTCCATTAAAGCGGACCGGTTCCGCATTGTGTTTAAACTGTCGTCGGTTCTTCCGGTTACAATTAGTGCTGTAACAGCATGGAAACAGGGCAATAACATAGCCTTAAAATGGAATGTAGAGAACCAGTTGAGCATTAAACGCTATGAAATAGAAAAATCTACCAATGGCGTAAATTTTACAAAAGTAAATACCCTGTTTACGCAAAACACCGGTGCAGCAACGCAGACCTATAACTGGCTGGACATACATGCAATTCCGGGGGATAATTTTTATCGTATCCGCAACGTTGAGCAGGATGGCAGCGCAGCTTATAGCAAGGTCGTAAAAGTTAATATTGGCAGGAGCTTAGGTGGAATGGTGGTTTTTCCTAATCCTGTTGTGGGAGGAGTAATGGGCTTACAATTCAACAATATGGACAGGGGACATTACAGGATTCGAATGCAAAATGGCTTTGGACAGGTGTTGTTTATTGGAGACATCAACCATCCTGGTGGCAGTGCAATGGAAAGAATAAGCATTTCTAAGGAAATTGCAAAAGGAATCTACAACCTTGAAATAACCAATCCGGATAAGGGCAGCACCATAATCAGCGTGCTAATTCAATGAGTCATGAGTGATAGAGTGAAGAGAGGTCCAGTGACGCAAGAGTCCGCTAGTGACATACGTCAAAAAGCATTAACAAGTCTGCAATTAGCAATTTTCCAAAGCCTGCAAAATATCTCCCAAAATATCATCCACATGCTCCAGTCCGACAGAAATGCGGACAAGGCCCGGGGTTATATTCGTTGCGAGACGTTCTTCCTCAGTTAATTTGGCATGGGTAGTACTCGCCGGATGAGATGCAATGCTTCGCGTATCCCCGAGGTTGGCAGTAAGGGACAGCATTTTAAGGCTATTTAAAAATGTACGGCCACTCTCCAGTCCACCGGATAAATTAAAACATACAATACCACCGCCATTTTCCATTTGCCTGATTGCGATATCATATTGCGGGTGGCTGGGCAGGAAAGGGTATTTTAAAAAACTTATTTTGGGATGATGCTCCAAAGCTCTCGCAACGTGCAAAGCATTCTTTGCATGCCGCTCCATACGCACATCGAGCGTTTCCAGACTTTTACTAAGTACCCATGCATTAAAAGGCGATAAGGCTGGCCCGGTGGTCCGGCAGAATAAATAAATATCCTGGATCAGCGCCTTATTGCCCACAATCACACCTCCCAAAACACGGCCCTGGCCATCAAGCCACTTGGTGGCTGAATGCACTACCAGGTGGGCTCCAAAATCAATGGGGCGCTGGTTGACCGGGGTAGCAAAACAGTTGTCTACATTAAGGATTAGGTTGTATTTTTTTGCCAACGCACTTACTTTTTCAAGATCAATTATCGCTAATCCCGGGTTAGTAGGGGTTTCTATATAGATCATCTTTGTATTTGGCTGAATGGACGCCTCCCATTCCTCCTGTTTGTCGGCGCTTATATAACTATGTTCTATTCCATAGTTGGGTAAATATTTTTTGATCACAGTCCGGGTACTCCCAAAGATAGAATCGCAGGATAACAGGTGATCGCCTTTTTTCAACAACGCCATAAAGGAAGCAAACACGGCACTCATCCCGGAAGCCGTTGAATATCCCGCCTCCGCCCCTTCCAGCGCTACTATTTTATCCGTAAACTCTTTGACACCCGGATTAGTAAAACGGGAATAAATATTATCATCATTCTCGTCTGCAAAAGCAGCTCTCATTTCTTCAGCACCCTCAAAACAAAAACTACTGGTGAGGAACATGGGTGTGGAATGTTCCATTTCATTGGTTCGTTCTGTTTGAATGCGTATAGCTTTTGTAATTGGGTTCATAATTTTTTCTTTGAATAACTACCCGCTAACCGGCAGGGACGAGGGCGGTACCTGGTTCACTCTTACCTCCCAGGTAAAATTGGTTCCCCCCCTTCTGAGTGTTTCAGCTACGGAGCAATATTTATTCATGGATAATTCGCAGGCCCTTTCCGCTTTGTCAATATCAATATCTCCGGTTAGCTCAAAAATAATTTTTACATTTTGCCAAAGCGACGGGTCCTTGCCACTTTCTCTTTCACCTTCTATCTTCATTGAAAAATTATCAACCGTCTGACGTTGCTTTTTTAAAATCATTACAATATCAATCCCGCTGCATCCACCCATGCCCATTAGTAAGACCTGCATGGGGCGAATCCCAAAATTTGTGCCCCCGCTTTCCGGGCTGGTATCCATTTTTATAGTATGCCCTGTGGCATTTACGGCCTCGAATCCAAAATCACCTTCTTTTCTCTTTACATTTATTTCTACCATTTCGCAATATTTTTACAAATATAATTCCTGCAAGCCTTTACTTTGCATTTTTTACATGTATACTTAGTTATTGAATGAAGTTTTTTCATTACCCACATCATATTGAACTGGAAGGCGGAGGCACGCTGACCGAACTTACCGTAGCCTATACTACCTATGGCAAATTGAATGCAGACAGGAGCAATACAGTCTGGATCTGCCACGCACTTACGGCCAATTCCAATGCCGCTGAATGGTGGAATGGTGTGGTGGGAATAGATCATGTCATTGACCCCGGGAAATATTTTATAGTTTGCGCCAATATCCTGGGTTCCTGCTATGGCACCACCGGTCCGCTCAGTATCAACCCCGATACCAACCAGCCTTATTACAGCAATTTTCCTTTAGTAACAATCCGGGATATGGTGAAAGCCCATATGCTTTTGCGCAAGCACCTGGGAATTGAAAAAATATTCTTATTAATGGGAGGGAGTATGGGTGGCTACCAGGCAATGGAATGGAGCATCATGGAAAAAAATATCATTGAAAATTTGTTTTTATTGGCAACTTCACCCACTGAAAGTGCCTGGGGTATTGCGACCCATACTGCCCAGCGCCTGGCAATCGAGGCAGATAGCAGCTGGCAATCGGCTTCACCGGATGCAGGTGCAAAGGGATTGAAGGCTGCGAGGGCCATGGGCATGCTTACTTATCGCAATTACGGGATAATGGTACAGCAACAAACAGACCCCGATTTTGAAAAACTGGAAAATTATAAAGCTTCTTCTTATATCAGCTACCAGGGAGGTAAATTGGTGCAGCGGTTTAACGCTTACAGCTACTGGTTGCTTACCAGGAGTATGGATAGCCATCACATTGCAAGAGGCAGGGGCGGACATTTGGAAACGGTGCTCCAGGGCATTACACAAAGAGCCCTGATCATCGGCATCAGCAGCGATATTCTTTGCCCGGTGGCAGAGCAACAGTTTCTTGCCCATCACATACCCCATGCGGGCCTGATTGTAATTGATTCCGACTATGGGCATGATGGCTTTATGGTGGAGTCGAAGATTATATCTCAACACTTAGCAGAATGGCTGGGTGATATATTTGTGTTGGGTTATGGAGCTGTTATATAAATTGCCAAAATGCAATTGGCAATTGGCAACGGGCAATGGGCAATGGGCAAAGGGCAATGGGCAATGGGCAAAGGGCAATGGGCAATGGGCAATGGGCAATGGGCAATGGGCAACGGGAAATGGGCAATGGGCAACGAGCAATGAGCAATGGGCAACGGGCAATGAGCAATGGACAATGGGCAATGATGAAATTGGGTTGAAACGATGAACTTATTTTAATTGGGCGATATTAAAAAGTTCATACCAATCTTCATGCGATAATTTTATTTCAGCAGCGGTTGCGGCATTTTTAATTCTTTCTTCATTCAACGACCCGATTATGGGCAGCGTACCCAGTTGCATTAACCAGGCCACGGCTGTTTGCTCCACATTGGCATTGTACTTTACCCCTATCTCATTTAATGCTGATCTCAATAATTCTGCTTTGGGATCCAATCCATTCAAAATCCTGCCTCCTGCCAACGGAGCCCAGGCCAATGGTTTACTATACCGCTGTTTGATAAAATCCACCCTGCCATCTTCAATCGCGGATATGTTTAATAAATTCAGCTCCACGTGATTAGTTACAATGGGAACTGTTAAATAAGATGCCAGTTGCTGGTGTTGGAATACACTGAAATTAGACACCCCGATACATCTTATTTTGCCCTGCTTCACTACCTGCATTAAAGCTTTGGCAGTGGCTTCAAGGTCGCTTAAATGATCAAAATGGTGGAGTAAAAACACATCCAGCCAAGAGGTGCCCAGGCGTTGCAGGGAATTATTTATACTGGTGATTATGTGATCGGCAGAAGTATTGTAATAAGTGACACCTTTGGCAGACTTACAAATACCACATTTGCTGAATAACACAATATCCTCCCTTCTGAAGGACTTGTTTTTTAATACTTCACCGAAATATTTTTCAATAGAATAATCACCATAAATATCTGCGTGGTCGAAAGTGTTGATGCCCAGTTCAAGGCAAAGATTTACAATCTTTTCAATTCTTCCAACCGTATTATTGCCCTCGTCCTTCCATCTCCAAAATCCATAAATTGCTTCTGAAACTTTTGGACCGGAATCACTTAGGTATACATTTTTCATAAATCTGTTTAGAATTTTAATTGCCTGTTTATGGTAAAATAAATGGCTGCAGTCTTTTGTATAATCTTTTATATTTTTAAAGGGATATGCTCCTTTTAATTGATGGGTGCAATTTACAGAAATTGAAATGCAAATCTGGCATCGGCCAAAAAATAATAGCCAGGGTCAACGTTTTTTTAAAATTAAAGAGGCGGCAAAAATCGTGAATTGTGAATGGTCAATGGAGAAAAATCGACCATTCACCTTTGCCACTCACAATAAGTTAATAACTAGTGTTATGTCATATCCTACTACAACTCAATGCTACTAAATGCGCAAGTTCAAGGTTGTTTTTGACCGGTTTTCTTCCGCAGGTCTAAATTTTGAAAAAAGAACAACCGAACTGTGTGCAGATTTCTAAATCGATTGCCGGCGGCCAGTTGCTGAAACTGGTTCATATAGCCAATTTGTAAATTGTTATGTTCGCTTACCTGGTATTTAAGGCCCAGGAAAAACCGGTTCTGGTCAAAATAATTATTTACAATTTGTTTACCGAAGTTAATATGTACTTCATCATTCACTATAAGGGATAAGCTGTTTGGCGCAATTCCTTTTTTACTGAATGGTATATCGTACCATATATTGTACCGTACCCTGAAATTAAAGTTACTGCCATCAGCAAGTGTGGAATCATTCAATATTTTCCTTCTGTACCGCTCCTCCAACCTGAACCATTGCATCATTCGTTTTTTGCCATATTTGGTGTGCCACTGAATTTGCTGCCAGGGACGATGTTCGGGTTGGGTGACCTTCTTGTGTGCATCGGCTGGATAAATACTTACATAGGCATAGCCGGCGGTGAGCTTAGTTACATCATTCACATAATAAGTTAATCCCAACCGGATGATACTTTGCGAAAAATTATTTACAAATTCTTCTTTGGTACGCAGATGAAGATCGACCCAGACACCCCATTTATCACTTAACCTTGCCTGGTTAAAATAACCAAACCATGCCTGGTTAATATTTTCCGTGCTTTTGGTGCTTTGGGAAATCGCTGTAAGAAAAAAGCTTGTTGCCATTATGCCGCATACTATAATTTTTTTCACACCGGTATTATTTTAGATGAAAATGAGCGCCGCGAATTTATGGCGTTCAATGCTGAATCTATAGGAAATTTAAACTCTTATGCAATGGCGTTACATTCCAATACTTAATCATATACAGGTAACTGTCGGCAATGCGCCGACACTATGGCTTTGGAACCAGTAATCCGACCCCATCAACTTCACCCATGCAGTCAAACCAAACGGGATAAATGAAATTAAAAGACGTACTGAAAAGACTTCCACCAGTTCATGATTTTTTGCGGAAGGATTTCCTTTGCAGATCCAAATTCTGGAAATAGTACAAACGCACCACATGGAAGTTTCTATATTTATTTCCCGCCGCCAATTGCTGAAACAAATTCATGTAGCCAAGCTGCAAATTGTTGTGCAGGTCAACCTGGTATTTCAGTCCAAGATAAAAGCGGTTCTGGTCAAAATAATTATTTACTATTTCCCTGCCAAAATTTATATTTATTTCTTCATTAACAACGAAGGACAGGCTATTGGGAACGATGCCATTTTTACCGAGTGGAAGTTCATACAAAATATTGTAACGGATTCTATAATTAAAGTTGTTAATATCCCAAAGCGTGGAATCATTTAAAATCTTTCTTCTATATCGCTCCTCCAACCTGAATCTTTGTGTCATTCTTTTTTTTCTATAATTAGTCTGCCATTGAATTTGCTGCCAGGGGCGGTGCTCCGGCTGTGTGATTTTTTTATGTGAATTATCAGGATAGAAACTGGAATAGGTATAGCCAGCGGTTATGAACATTTCGTCATTTAAATAATAGGTTAGTCCCAGTCGGATTAAACTTTGTGAAAAATTATTTACGAATTTTTCTTTGGTACGCAAATGAACATCGGCCCATAAACCCCACTTATGACTTAACCTTGTCTGGTTAAGATAACCAAACCAGATCTCGTTGATATTTTCCGTGGTCTTTGTGTTTTGTGCCTTTGTTGAAAAACCAATGCACATGGCAACAATAAGGCATGCAATGATCCGGCCCGTCTGCAACTTATCAGGAAGTTCTGGTGAATTTAATTTGTAAAAACTTCCTCCGGGGATCGGGATCTGCATTATGTTTTTTGAATTGTTAAAAAAACAACAGCCCTGCTTTCCCCCTGCTCCGCCGCGGCGGAAGTTCTTAGCATTAAAATTTTAGAAGACTGCTGATTGGACGCCAGTGGCAATATAATACTTTTTCCTGACCCCCAGCCTCGCTGCCCCCGGGTTTACTTACTCAACAACCCATCAACAGTAATTGCAACATAATACAACGCACCAATAGTGGGGCCGCCTGCATATTGAATATGCCTGTTATTGAGCACATTGGTGCCACCAAGTTTGATAGTGGATTTTACCTTAGGTATCCTTAAAGTAACCTGCGCATCTAAATTGTTGATGGCATCAATTCCACCGGTGACCAGCGGGCTTTCCCACAGGAAACTATTCTGCCATTTCCAAACAATATTAAACCCAACATTCCTGGTGATGGCCCTGTTACCGAATGATAAGTTGGAGGTCCAGTTTGGGGTATTGAATCCTGTTATGAACAAATCCGGAGTAGTAATTCCCTTGATTTTATTATAATTAATATTGCCGGAAACGGTAAAGGTTTTATAAAAATTATAGGTAACTCCTAATGAAGAACCATAAGTAGTGTATTTATTTTTAGCATTAGTGTAAACGCGGTAACGCTCCTGCCCCTTGCTTGCAGCATTATCACCATTTGCGGCCTGTGCATCCCTGTTTCTGTCCAACATTGCAATTACTGCACCATCCGAGCCAATCGTTTCACCTATTGGCACAAATACCTGTACCTGTCCAAGAAAGCCATCATAAATATTCGTATAGGCATCCACATCAACAAATACCTTGTTATCCAACAATACACTTTTATAACCAACTTCAAAAGAATTGATGCCTTCAGGACGTCCATCGGGTAAATCACCTGGTTTCAGCAGGCCCCTGTTTGCAAGGGCTGCTGCATCTGTATTGCCCGCCAGTTTTACGGCTGCATTAAAGATAGCAATGGATGATTGGGTATAGCTGTTTTCACGGTAGCCTAATCCCTCATTAATGAAGGGTAAAATCCCGACGCGTTTTACCCTTCCATTATTTACATAGGACAGCGCCTCAAACAAGGCCGGAAAACGATATCCCTGTTGAAAGGTAAACCGGAAATTATGCTTTTCCTTTACTGTGTATACTGCCGCTAAACGAGGGGTAAGTTTTGCTGTAAATTCAGGGTTGTAATCAGCACGTAAAGAGCCCCATAATTTTAATTTCTCTTTAAACAATGTTTTGGTTAACTGTGCAAAACCGCCAATTTTTTTGTAGTAGGTATTGCTACCAAAACTGCCATCTGCCAAGGGTGAATTTCTTTCGGCTATGGGGCGTTTAAAATCAACAAAGTTGTTACCATCAGGAATTAATGCATACAAACGTGCATCACCGCCTACCAGCAGGCTGAAATATTTTACCTGTTTGGTAAGATCCAACTGCGCTTCGACGTGGTATAGGTTGCTTTTTTGGATTAATGCTGCACCGCCAGTTAAAGGCGCATTTGGAATGGTGCCCGATTTAATATCCCAGTTATTGATACTGGTGATTGAATCCCTTACCCTGTTAAATCGCTCCGTACCAGGAACAACCCTGCTGGCATCAGCCTGCAGCCTGGCAAATTGGGTTGCCGCCGCAAGGTTGTCAGAATTCAAAGAACCGCCGTGATCCGCAGCATAGTTATTTAAGGCTGTTTTATATTTTGCCCCCCATACACTTGCGCTTCCACCTGAATAAAGGTCCAAATTATCAGCCAGGGGCTTTACGTTGTAAGAGTCTCCGGAATTTTCTATTGAAGTATATGCTTTAACTGTGAAGTTGGTCCCCTTTAATTCCAACTGGTGATTCTGTACCATTACATTGTCCAATTTTATTTTATTACCTCTTTGAAATACACCATCCATTTTACCCACCCGGTATGAACAAGTTAACTCTGTATTTGGCCTGATCTTCCAATGTAAAGCGAGATCAAATTTCAAATTATCCACTTTGGGGTCCACGAGGTCCTTTTCCCAATAACCGGTACGGCCAACCGTTAAGGTCCTGTTGGCGACGCCATCGATGTTTAAACCACCAACAGATACTGTATTGCTTCCTGCCAAAGCATCATCACCGTATTTATTCCATCCGTCAAAAACGATATTATTAGTACCGTTTAACGCAGTGTAGGAAGGATTAGCCGTAATTTTATTGTTTGGATTCTGATCCAACCTGGTATCGGATATCCAATCCACTCCCTGCAAATAACTTGCGTTGATCTTAAAGGCGAATTTATCTTTAAATGCTTTGGCATACCGTATGGCTGTTTCCGTCAGCAAACCGGGAGAATGATCAATACCATCCACATGGTTTATACCGGTCCGTTGAAATACGCTGAGTCCCTGTGATTTAAATGGATCTTTTGTAATCAGGTTAGACATTCCGTTAATAGCATTCATACCGTATAAAGCTGATGCAGCCCCGGGTGTAATTTCGATACTCTGTATATCAAGTTCGGTTGGCCCGATCGCATTACCGAGGGGCACACCAAGAGTTGCCGCCTGCATGTCTATTCCATCCACCAATTGCATAAAGCGAAAATTGTTTGGAATATTAAACCCCCTTGTATTCGGTATTTTGAAAGTGATGGAGGAGGTTGTTAATTGCACACCTTTCACATTGCCCAATGCATCGTAAAAAGAGGCGGCAGGTGTTTCCTTTAATGCCCTTATATCCAGCTTTTCAATACTCACCGGTGACTTCAATATTTTTTCCGACGTACGGCTGCCGGTAACTACCACTTCATTTGCAAGAAATGTCTGGCTGGTCAACTGAATCGCCAATTTGGAACTTGCATTCCTGATCTCAATTTCCTGGTGAGAAAACCCAACGGAAGAAATTACTACCGTAAAAGGGAATTTCTGGTTGATCACTAAAGAAAACCTCCCTGTTGAATCGGTAATGGTTCCTTTTGGCGCTCCTTTTACCGATATACTCGCAGAAGGCAGTCCTTCGTGATTTTCGCCTACTACCCTACCACTTAATATGGCAGTTCCGTTGAGCTGAGCTGCAACTGCAGCGGGAACAATAAATAACAATAATAATAACTTTTTCATTTTGAATTAATCCTGGTTTTGATTGTTGTTCTATTTGGCAAATCTTTGCAAATAATGTTTCAGAAAAACATACCCAGCCCACCTTTTCTAATTTCCCAGGTATTGTTACTGCCTCTAATATATTCCAATAGAAGTTGCTATAGAAGTTTCTATAGTAGTATACTGATTTAGTAGACTATACAGTCAAAAAAATATTTAAACCAGGGAAAACCTTCTACTGCAACAACATCGATGCTGAAGGAAGTAAATATCAATTCTAAGGCCCGCGTGTTTCATCTATCTACTGATTGGATACAAATATATGGAAAATTCTTACAGTCCATCATTTTTATAGACTTTTACCAAAAATAATTTTTATTCCACCCCGCTACCGCTTAAAAATGAAATTTCCGTTACACCAATCAGGCAGGTGAGATGACAAAAGCCGAAGAACGAAAAGTCATTTTCCCGATTTGCCAGTTTCAGGATCGAAACTGTACAAATGCCGGTTACAAAAAAATCGCCCTGAAAATTGTAACCAGCCCGCAAAAAATAACCACCGTTCCAACGGCAATAAACATTTTTTTTGTGGGTAACCTGGAAGTAAGCATTGCAGAGAATGGCGCAGTTACAATTCCCCCGATAAGCAAGCCTGCAACAATATTCCAATGCTGGATGCCGATGGTGAAAATAAAAGTAATGGCACTGGCTATCGTAAGAATGCATTTTGCAAAAGTGGAACTTCCAATCACAAATCTTGGTGTATGACCATTTTTTATGAATGTGCCTGTTACTAACGGCCCCCAGCCACCGCCGCCAAAAGAATCAATAAAGCCGCCTATTAAACCTAAGGCGGTTATATTACCCGGTGTCTTTTGTTGCTTAATATTTTTCTTTTTAAAAGCGTTTTGTAAAATTCTTATGCCAAGGTAAATGGTGTACATTGCAATGAAAGGCTTGGTTATTTTAGCATAGTTTTCACCAACATAAGTTAGCAGCAAGGCACCGGCAACCGCGCCAATAATGGCGGGAATGGCCAATGCTTTTGCCAGTTTCATATTAATGTTTCCCAATTGCCAGTGGCTTACGGTGCCTGCCGCGCTCGTAAATGCCTCGGCGGAATGTATGCTTGCGCTTACAATCGCCGGCGGAACATTTAATATTAAAAGCAGGGATGTGCAAATTACTCCATAGCCCATTCCCATTG
Source organism: Ferruginibacter sp. (assembly GCA_040006615.1). Lineage (GTDB taxonomy): Bacteria > Bacteroidota > Bacteroidia > Chitinophagales > Chitinophagaceae > Ferruginibacter. Next base: position 3,130 of record JBDTWP010000122.1, on the reverse strand, counting down.
AACCAGCAATAATTTCCGCACCAAAACCTATTAACAGCATCCAGTAAAATAAATGGTTTTCTTTATTAAGTGTTGCCCGTAAAACTTTCAGTTGCTCTGCGGATAAAAAATAATAAGAGGCCAGAATAATCAATAAAATAATGGCGATTCCACCCATATATTTACCGATTACTTTTCTACGGGATGAATAGAGTTGCTGCGACGTTAAAACCACATCGTGTGAATGGGTAATTTCTTCTATTATTTCTTCCGGTGTATGATTAGGCATGGCTATTGATTCCGGGATAGTTTTTTAGTAATTTCGTTTAGTTGCTTCACCTTTTCTGCAAAGTCTCCACTTATTTTATTGCGGATTTGTTGCATATTGACTAATAAATTATCTATTTCATCCGGCAATGTTTCATTTAAAAGCTCCTTTATACGTTTGGCAATGGTAGGCGATTTGCCATCAGTAGATATCGCAATTTTGAGGCTGCCCTTCTGTACGACCGAGCCCAGGTAAAAATCGCATAGAGCGGGCTTATCCGCAACATTTACCAGTTTGCCTTTTACTTTAGCATCTTTACTCACCTGTTCACTAACGGATACATCATCAACTGCCACTATTACAATATCAGCATTATCGATATCTGTTGGCTGGTAAGGACGCTCAATCAATTCGATCTTATCCTTTTGTGCCACCAGCTGCTTTATTTCACTGCTTATAATTGTGGCTACCACACGAATATTGGCGCCAGGGGAGTTTTGCAATACGGTCTTCAATTTCTCCATGCTCACATATCCACCACCTACGATCAGCAAGGACAAAGATTCCAATTTCAGAAATACGGGGAAAAGGTGATTCCTGCCCGGTTCTGTTGCTGCCATTTGGGGATTTACAGAAGCTGAAATTATCTTATCACTCATAAATTATTTTACTTCCAGGTTACTGTATATGATCTTAATAAATATAAACTTTTTACGAAGATATGGTTTCTCTACTAAAATAGTAGACTATCTGGATATTTTTTTATTTTATTTTTTATTGAGTTAAAAATGCCTTTATTCTATGTAAGCGAACAGTGGGACACGGAAAACTGAATTGAGCTGCGGTAGGATACGACCAACCGCGGGATGAAAAGGAGATTTCATTTTCTAAAAATATTCTGCTCCTACAAATTGCTTTCTCCAGGTATAGTCGCCAAATGATTCCGTGGCGATGCGCTCATTTTTAAATGATGCAAACAAAGTATCCAGTTCTGAAAGGATCTGCCCCTCATCCAAATTCTCTTTATATAATTTATTTAATCGTTCTCCAATATTATCGCCGCCTACATGCAGGTTGTATTTCCCTGGTGCTGTTCCTACCAATCCAATTTCAGCGGCATAGGGTCTTGCACATCCGTTCGGGCAGCCTGTCATACGCATAATAATATTTTCATTTTCCAGGCCATTTTTAACCAGCAGGGGTTCTACCCTGGAGAGCAATTCAGGCATATATCGCTGTCCTTCAGCGAGGGCCAGCGGACAGGTTGGGAGAGCCACACAGGCAATCGCGTTTTTGCGTATAGCCGAGGCTGTTTCAGTATGTTCAATTATTTTAAATCTCAGTAATATTTTATGGATATCAGCTTTGTCCTTATCAGCCACATCACTGATGATCATATTCTGATTACTTGTAAAAAGGAAATTGGTTTTGCCTGTTTTGGCTACTTCCAGCAATGCAGACTTCAACGCAGATTTTTCATCATCCAGTATTCTTCCGTTTTCTATAAACAATGTATAGTGCCATTTCCCTTTAGCACTTTGTTCCCAGCCATAACGATCGGTCCGGCTTGTAAAACTGAATGGCCTGGGGGGCTCAAACTGAAAGCCGGTTCGTTTTTCCACCTCTTTCCTGTATTCATCGACTCCCATCCGGTCGAGTGTATATTTTAGCCTGGCCAGTTTCCGGTCGCTCCTGTTTCCGTAGTCGCGCTGCACAGTCAGTATTTCATATACTGCTTTTAATACTTTTTCTTCCGTATCTGCAAAACCGATCACCGTCCCCAATCTTGCATAGGTTTCAGTATTACCATGTGTGGTAGATAAACCACCCCCGATCGCAAAATTAAAACCCTTCAGCTCATTGTCTTCAATAATGGCGATCAACCCGATATCATTGGTAAAAACATCTACATCGTTATTGGGTGGGATTGCGATGCCGATCTTAAATTTCCTGGGCATATAGCGATCCTGGTATAAGGGGTCTTCTTCCACTTTTTTATCGATGATCATTTCTTCATCCAGCCATATTTCGTAATAGGCTTTTGTTTTAGGCATCAGCAGCATACTGATCTTATCAGCGTAAGCAAATACCTTGTCATGCAAGGGAGATTCGCCGGGATTGGAACTGCAGGATACATTCCGGTTAATATCACCGCAGGTAGCGATCGAATCCAAATGGGCTTCGTTAAAAGCCTGGATAGTGGGCTTGATTTTCGCTTTTATCAATCCATGTAACTGGATAGTTTGCCGGGTAGTAATTTTAATTACACCGGTTGAGTTCTCCCCTGCTATGTTATTTGCGGCGATCCATTCTTTGGCTGTAAGGAAACCGCCGGGAAGGCGTAACCGAATCATATAAGAATACAAGCGGTCCAGTTTTTTAGCTGCACGTTCTTCTCTCCGGTCCCTGTCATCCTGCTGGTACATCCCATGGAACTTGATCACGGCCTGGTCATCTTCACGAATTGCGCCGGTTATTTCATCCTGCAGACTTTGCCTGATGGTTCCTCTAAGCGCATCGCTTTCTAGTTTGATTTTTTCTATCGCTGATAATTTAATTTTTTCTGACATGGTTCTTGTTTTGCTCCCGACTCCTAAAGGGGAAGACCGGGAATAGTATTTTTTTTAATAGGGTATAAGTTATTTATTAGTATCATTGAAATTCATAACGATGGGCTTCACCCATCGCTATTGTATTACGCCCTTTCAGGGCTGCCCAGTTTGCTTATCCATTGTAAGATATCATTAAAAGGTTATTTCGGGCTTTGAATAGAACACACATCATTCTATAAAATGAGCCAATTTTTTTTTCACAGGGTTTCACCCTGTGCTATTGTATTACGCCCTTTCAGGGCTGCCCAGTTTGCTTATCCATTGTAAGATA
>JBDTWP010000121.1:0-15823 GCA_040006615.1 Ferruginibacter sp. | reverse complement strand
GGTGGCAATCCCCAACCCGGGGAAATTTCCCTGGCACACAACGGCGTATTATTTCTTGATGAATTGCCGGAGTTTAAACGTACCGTTCTGGAAGTAATGCGGCAGCCAATGGAAGAAAGAAAAGTGACAATCTCCCGGGCAAAGGTAGCGCTGGAATTCCCGTCAAGTTTTATGTTGATCGCCTCCATGAACCCATGATGTTGCGTTGCTTATTTCCACTATTTAGTAAAGAGCGGGGGGTGGGTAAATATGAAAGGGAAATATTGATACTTTCGTTATCAATTATAATATGTTCAGTAATTGTTTCAATTATTGAACGTTTTTCTTCAAATGGTAAATTGTTCCAATTATTATAAAGGTCTTTTGCTTCTTGGATAACTGTATCTGATGAAAGGTATTGAATTTTAAGGAAATCAATTTCCGCTTCTAATTCCGGCATTTGGTCTTCAATTTGTCTTAATTGTTGCTCCGCAGATTTGTAGAATCTGGCAAATTCTTCTTTTGACAATTCCCCTCCCATTCTCAGATTTGTTTGCTGTTCAGTTTTTTTGAGAAGTTTGTCATATTCCTTTGAAATAGTTTTTAAAAGCGATTCCTTTTCTGAAATTATTTCATTTGTTTGAAAACTCAATTTTGTAACATCGGAATCGGTTAAAAGAAATGATTTCAGTTGCTCATGATAAATTTCATCAATATCTTGGACATCGATTTTTCTTTTGCATTTTTTGCATTTATAAACAGGGCTTTCTGAAAAAACATACATTTTACTCCCACAGGTACAATACACGTATCCTGCGAGCAAATAGACGGTTCGAGGGCCAACTTTAATCCGTTTCTTCTCTTGCTGTGTCAGAATCATATTACAATCATTCCACAGGTTTTCATCAACAATTGCGGGACAGGGTATTTCGATCCAATCCGACTCAGGCTTCATAACCCAATTCTTACCTTCCCCCAGGCTTTTGGTATAATTTGCCCTTCGTAGCCCTTTTGCAGTCGGGTCTTTGAGAAGTCTTTCAATGGTGGTGTCGGAGAATAATGAGCCCTTTCTGGTTCTATACCCAAGGTTATTTAATTCAGATGCAGTTGCTCTTTTTCGCTTAGTTTTCTGAAAGATTTCATAGACAAGTTTCCTAATCGGAGCTTCCTCTGGTACGATCTTAAATTCTTTTCCTTCCCATATATAGCCAAAAGACGCTTGTCCTCCTAAAGGTTTTCCCATCTTAGCTCTAATTGGTACTGATGCTGCAACACGATCTGCTATTTCTTCTCTCTCCCATTGCGCCATTGCAGCGATAACCGTGAAGAATAACCGGCCGGCTGGCGTTGAGGTATCTATTGCCTCTGCCAGGGAAATAAGGTCTGCACTTCTTCCTCTAAAGATTTCGGAGATTTCTAGTAATTCTTTGGTGTTACGAGCAAGACGGGCAAGCTTGGAAAAAATAATACCAGTGATTGTGCCACTATCTATATCTTTCAGCATTCGTTTAGTTTCTGGATATTCTAATACTGATTTACCTGACATTGCATCCAAACGATATATGGTGACAACATTCCACCCCTTTGCGTCAGCATAATTTCTGGCTCGCTTTTCATGATGCTCTGGGCTTTCATCTTGTACCTGCATGTCGGTTGAAACCCGTATCCAAATACCTACATTTTTGTTTGATTCCATATAAATTCTCTTTATATAAATTTACAAAAAAGCATCATGATTTCAAAGAAAAATGCTAACTATTTTAGTTGAATATTAGATCAGTGCATAATTTTTCTGAAATATTGTTTTGTATTTGATTCTTTAAATCGTTACCAATGGACGAATCTTATCTTTACTATCAATACTAAAAAAATATCTTCATATACCAACTCTATAGAAATTAATAAACAAATTATGAAAAAGGAATATTGGCTGTATATTTTGATACTATCCTTTGCTATTTATGGCGCAACTGAAACAGTTAAAGCCATAAATCTTGGCAAGAAATTAAAAGATACACAGCAACAATTAGCTAATACTGAAAATGAGCTAAGTGATGCTAATGATAAGATTGATGAACTAAAAGAAAAAATGAATGATCTTGAGGGTTCAATTGATGAGTTAACTGATAAGATCGATGATATGGAAAATAATAGAATGTTTCATCAGGATGAGGTAGAAGAACTAAAAAATAGTGTAGATGATCTGGAAAGTGAAATTTCTGACCTAAAGAATAAATCAGAAGAATAAACTTAAAAAATCAATCTCAGACACTCCCCAAATAACTGCCTATTAAATAAAAAATGAATACTTAATCACAACAATACTTGAATTCTGTCTCTATGTTATCCCCAATCATGAGTTGCAAATATGAAAACCAAAACGTACTTTACTACACTAAAACTTCATTATGAAAAAGATTTTAATCCTTCTGTATCTTACATTCCTGTCCTTTTCTAACTATGCTGCTACACATTATCCTCACTCGGTAACGACGATTCAAACGAAAGCTAAAAATGTTTATATCTGCAATAGTTCACGTGCGTATGCTTATCACAGTAGTGAATCATGTAGGGGTTTGAACAGATGTAGCCATGGGGTTTTGAAGGTATCACAATCTGATGCGGTTAGAAAATACGGTCGAAAACCTTGCAAAATTTGTTATTGAATAGTTTAAAAGGTCGTTCACTTTTCTCTATTCTTTACATAACGGGGGCTGTTATCTTTGCATCCATTAAAATCCTATTCAATGATGAAAAAATTATTCCTTACTGTTTTCTTCTACCTATTTCTGCCTCACTTTCAAAATTCTTTCGCGTGGGGACGGGAAGGACACCAGTTGGTTGCTGATATAGCTAAATCTATGCTGAATGAATCGGTGAAAGGAAATATTCAAAAGTATTTAGGTAATATCTCTTTTGAAGAAGCTGCAATTTGGATGGATGAAATACGCTCGGACAATCAGTACGACTATATGAAAACCTGGCACTATATCAATATTGAAAAAGGTGGAAGTTATATACCAGGCACCGGAGATAATATTATCGATCGGCTGAACATTACCTATAATGAACTACAGCATAAGCAAACTTTACCCACTCAAACAATCACCACCGATATTCTCATTTTATTTCATTTAACCGGCGACTTGTTCCAGCCGTTGCATGTCGGGTATGGTTCTGATAAAGGTGGCAATACCTACCAAGTCAGTGTAAACGGAAAAGGCACAAACCTCCACCATGTGTGGGATTCCGATATTATTGAAGAAGAACATATAGGGCTTAATGATTGTCTTGCACTGTACAAAACGCTCTCCCTTGCACAAAAAGTCAAAATACAGAATACTGATTTTGTTGGGTGGCTGAATGAAAACAGAAAGCTACTTGATGCAATGTATCCTACTACCCACAAAATTGATAATGCCTATCTCAACAAGAATAAAAACATTGTAATAACACAATTGCTCTATTCGGGAATGAAATTGGCTTCTATATTGGAATCCCTTTTCCTCGTTCCTGATACCAGAATTGTTGTTGCAGTACCTGAACCGAAAGCTGAAAAAATAACTGTTGAAGATGCGACAAAGTATATCGGCAGGAAGGTGGTGATCTGTTCAATGGTATATGGTGTTAAGGAACTCGCGTCTGTTAATTTCATCAATGTTGGCGCTAAGTATCCAGACAATCCTTTGACTATTGTTGTTTTCAAAGGCGATAAGGGTAATTTTAAAAATGGGCTTGGGGTATATGAAAACAAAACTGTTTGCGTTACTGGTACAATCAAGGAGTATAAAGGTAAGCCGGAAATTATTATAACAAAGCCAGAAGATATATCTATTCAATAATACCTTGTAAAGTTCGATAATCAATTGATATCCAATAAATTTTGCATTTTTTAATGGATAAATTTTAAATGTAATTGCATCACGTTACAGGAACTTTTTTAAACCACTTGAAAATATTAATTTAAGATTTTTGATAGTTTAAATTCCGTCTTTTCGATAAGATTGGATAGTTTTCCAAAATAATTGTTCACTTGTAAGAAATAACACCTATATTTAATCACAAACCCTAAATAATACTATAATGGGAAAAAAAAATGATAAGCTCTCCAATCTTTCTAAAAAAGTGGCCATTATTTTAAGTGCCTCACTTGCTGCATTGACTGGTTTAACCGCAGCTGCATTGCCATCACAAACTGTCAGCAATACCGACGAAAATTCAATAGAGTATTCACAATCGAGCAGGGTTAAGCCGATGCCGGTTTTGAAACTTAATCCGAACAATCCAGCACAAAGTAAATTTGTTTCTCAACACAGTTCTCATAGTTCTCATAGTTCTCACTCTTCTCACAGTTCTCATAGTTCTCACAGTTCCGGAGGAATGTTTGCCTAAGACACTTCTTTATGGCTCATAAAAACTTTATTAAGGACAATGAAATAGTTGTCTTTGCCGATACTTCATTATTTTCAAAAGACGCAGTTTTCAAGTGTCTTTATTGGTATGGGGACAAGTTTCACACTAATGTTTCGTTTTCAGACAGTGATACGTATAAGGTTGCTATCACCCCATTATCAAGTGCTAACATTAAACAAGACGAACTGGAATTATACCAGCAAAAACTTGAGAGAGATTTGGTAGACTTCCAATTAAGAGATATTGTAACTAAAGAAACTCAAAACGTAAGAGATTTACTAATCGCAAAAGCATTCTCAAATGGTGAGTTTGACGAGGAACCAATAGGTGAAGTATCTGACCCTGTTGGATTCGACGTAAATGATATCAATCATGATAGAAACTAAACTCGATAGAAAATCAAGAAAATTCCGGGATTTAAGTTTCTACGACTATACTGATGCTAATAATTATTTTTTACTACCCTTTCGTTTTCACCACTTAACTCAGGACAAAGAAATACTTGTTAATGAAGTGGGCGATTTTCTAATTGTGCCTACCGGCACCGCTGAAACTATTATTAAGCGAAAAATCAATAAAGAAGCCAATTCCGAACTTTTTGGCGATTTAATTGCAAACTTTTTTATCTCAGAAGAACAAATACCACCACTCATTGACGTCTATGCTACAAGATATAGAACAAAAAAACTCTTTCTAAATTATTTTACCGGCTTACACATTTTTGTAATCTCATTAAGATGTGAACATACATGCCATTATTGCCAAGTATCTAGAGTTACTGAAAATCGCGATAAATATGATATGTCTCGTTATTATATTGACAAAGGAATAGATATAATGTTTAGATCGCCAAATCCCCATGTTACCATGGAATTTCAAGGGGGTGAGGCTTTACTAGCATTCGATAATATTAAATATGCTGTTGAAAAAGCTGAACGTATAGCGGAAGAAAAAGGTAAGGGAATTACATTCGTCATTTGTACCAATTTAGTCTTAGTAACAGAAGAAATACTGTATTACTGTAAGGAACATAGTATTTTAATATCCACTTCTCTCGACGGTCCTAAATTCATCCATGATTCTAATAGACACAAACCCCACGCAAGTAGTTATGAATTAGCAATAAAAGGAATAGAATTATCAAGGCAAATTTTAGGAGGCGACAGGGTTTCTGCATTAATGACAACAACAGCGTTGTCATTAAATTATCCAATAGAAATTGTTGAAGAATATCATAACTTAGGATTTCAGGGGATTTTTCTAAGAAATATCAGTCCTTATGGTTTTGCTTTAAGAACAGAAAAAAGCAAGTATGAAACCGATGAATTCCTTACTTTTTATAAGATAGCTCTCGGAAAAATCTTAGAATATAATTTCAATGGGCACCATTTCACCGAAGAATTAGCCAGGATTTTTCTAACAAAAATGCTTACGCCTTTTAATATTGGCTATGTAGATTTACAATCTCCTGCAGGATTAATCAACGGGGTAATAGTTTTTAATTATGATGGTGGCGTATATGCTACTGATGAAAGCAGAATGCTTGCAGAACAAAAAGATTTTACGTTTAAGTTGGGCACATTAGAAGATAGTTATAATGATATTTTCTTTGGAAAAAAAGCACAAGAAATTTCTAAAATTTGGGCAAATGAAGGATTAGCTGGTTGTTCCGAATGTGCTTTTCAACAATATTGCGGTGCAGATCCCGTACATAATTGGGCAACTCAAGGAGATATGTATGGGTATCGTCCCACAAGTAATTTCTGTAAAAAAAATATGGAAATTATTCGCTATCTATTCGAATTAATGGAAAGTGATTTGCGAATAAAAAGAATTTTTGAAAGATGGGTAAAACAGAGAAGCTAAGATTGCTTAAATAAGAATAAAATTATTTGTATGAATTCCGATATTGGGTTTGACTCAGGAAATTATATAGTTCGAATACCCTTTAATAATTAATACTTACAACGATTTGATATGTTATTAAGAACAAGAGGAATACCTATAAACATCGATGAATATCTTGTTGGACGTATAACAACCGATATAACAAATATTGATAATCATTCAATCCTTTTGTGCGAAACTGAAATTCCAGAAATTGTAGACTTTAAAGGGTTAGCAATATTAACTAATCAAGAAAGACCATGTTTGGACCCCAGCAAAAAAGTTGTATTCAAAATTCCTGCTCTTGATCATCTCACATCCGGTGATTTAGTTTCGGTTGGCATAGATGGAAATATCAATACTCTCTATCGAGTAAACTCATACCATAACACTTTACTTGCAACAGAAAGATGCAACAGTAATTGTTTGATGTGTTCACAACCCCCAAGGGACAAAAACGATATTCCAAGGCTGTATTCGATCTATCAAAAACTAATTCCTCTAATCCCTAAAGACTGTTTTGAACTTTGCATTTCTGGTGGCGAACCAACTTTGATGGGCGAATTATTTTTTAAGTTATTAGAACAAATCAAAACAGAATTACCTGAGACAGAAGTTCACGTTTTGACAAATGGGAGAACATTTGCCTGGAATAATATGGCTGAACGGCTAGCCCAAGTTGACTTAAAACGATTGATGTTAGGCGTTCCTGTTTATGCAGACTATTATCAAGTTCATGATTATATTGTTCAAGCAAAAAATGCTTTCAACCAAACAATTTTAGGACTTCATAACCTTGCGCGTTACAATCAACGTATTGAAATTAGAGTGGTGCTTCATAGGCAATCAATACCAAGACTAACAAAACTTGCGAGATACATTTACAAAAATTTGCCTTTTGCTGAACATGTAACATTTATGGGTTTAGAATACATTGGTTATACAGTGCATAATATTGACAAACTTTGGATTGATCCGTATGAGTATAATGATGAACTAACTGAAGCTGTTGAGTTCCTTGCTGGACAAGGTATGAATGTATCGATTTATAATTCTCAACTTTGTGTTTTACCGGAAAGATTATGGCAGTTCGCCAGAAAATCAATTTCAGACTGGAAAAACGACTATTTACCCGAGTGCCAATCGTGCAAAAAGCTTAACGACTGTGGTGGGCTATTTACATGGAATTTAAAAAAACACAGTAGTAAAATAAAACCCTTTGTTGATTAAACTATTTCAAAAATTAAGTGCTTAGCGAAGTTTCAATAAATTATAATGTCTAGATAATTTCTCTATAAATTCAAACTTGTTCTCGTTTAAAAACTTGTTTTTGTTTTCATATCTATCATCATCTTCTTCATCTTTCATAAGATAGATATTTTTAAATTTTAACATTGAATCAATCTTCATCCTTTCTTGATTCCCAATCATTGTAATGTCTACTACAAAAAGTTTTTCTGGCCCAAGCAATTGAAATAAAATAGGTCTATCTGTAATAATCACATCTTCATTTTTAATTAACTGTAATGTTTTTTTTATTGGCAGGTAAGCCATCGTCTAACCCATCCCGGCACTTTTTATTTTTACCCAATTTTGTGGCAGCAGTTCGTGCAGGTTAGATGAAGTGTGGAGGTGCATACGTTCTAATACATCCTTGAGCCATTCGTATGGATTTATTTTATGGAGACGGCAAGTGTTAAAAAATGAGTACATCATAGCGGCACGCTGCGCAGCTTCGTGGCTACCAGCAAACAAATAATTTTTGCGACCGATCGCAATTGGACGAATAGCGTTTTCTACAGGATTGTTGTCTATATTCAAACGGGCATCGGTAGTGTAAACGGTTAACTTATCCATGCGGGGCAGGCAGTACGCTATAGCTTTGGCTATAGGGCTTGTTGGCCGTAATTTTACATATTCTTCAGTTAACCATTGTTTCATGGCTTTGAGTATGGGTACGGCTTCGCTCTTACGTAATCGCAACTTATCATCACCTTCCAGTTCTAATTTTTTTATGCGGTCTTCTATGGCGTAGAGCTGCTGGAACATTTTCAATGCATGCTCTGCCCGGGGGACATCATCGTCCCATGAATCTTTAAAGTACCGCCGGGCATGCGCCATACACCCCAAATGTATAATGCCTTCTTTTGCCCCGATTTTATCATAGGTACCATAGCCATCGGTTTGTAAAAACCCCTGGTATTTTTCTAATATGTTATTAGGGCCATCCCGACCGCGGCCTGGCTGATAATCGAAAATGGATGCTTTTAATTCCTGGCTGTGGTATACCCAGTAATAGCCTTTGTGAGACTTGCCCTTTTTATCATCGTCCAGTACCCGTATGCCTGTTTCATCCACATTTAAATAACCGCTGTTCAATATTTGTTGTTTGTGTAGGTCGTACAAGGCCACAAACAGTAGCAGGGTGTTTTTGGTCCAGCCGTTGATGGTGCTTTGGGCAATTAGTAAGCCTATCCTTAAGAAGCGCTGTAACTGGCGGTGAAGCGGCATGTGGTCCATGTATTTGTCCACCACTATTTGAGCCAGTAAGCCTTCGCCTGCTATGCATTTTTCCATCATCCGGCCTGGTAATGCTGCGGTAATAACGGTATCATTGGTTTCACTTAGGGGCTTTACAAATTTGGGTCGTATGTATTGCTTTACATAGAACTCGCCAGGCGTAAAGTCGAGAATTTCGGTTATCTCTTCACCAATTTTTTTAAGGCCTGTTACATCGCAGTCCGGCATTAATATTACCGTTTCCCTGCGAAGTGTTTCAGGCAGTTTCATACGGCCCGGATGTGGCTTTGGCTTATTGAATGTTACTTCTGTTGTGGTGCGGATGACTGTTACTTTTTTAACATCGGTTATTTTGCAGGTGGCTATTGTATCCGCATCAAGATCCAGTGTTAACTGGAGACTGGGATTATTGCCATCGGTGGGTACAAAGCGTTCGTGCCTGCTGCCAAAAATCATTTTCTTCATTTGGGCCAGTTCATGCAGCAGGGTGTCAAAACGCATTTCCAGCTCATGGTGTTTTATATGTAATTCATCATATAAAACTTTATAATCCGTTATGTTAGTCGCTGAATGCATATTACTTGCAAAGCTATGACAGATAAGCTTTTCGACGAACAGTCCTGCATAAAATGAGGATAAGTGGCACTATAAAAATGATCTCAAAAAAGAAGGCTCCACCAGTGGCTTATACCGAAATTACTTTGCCCTTGCACCGGGATATGCTAAGCATAAGCCGTTTATTTTTTTAAGGTGTGGATAACTCACGCAATTTTTTGATACCGTTTCCGAAACTGTATTTTTTGCAATGCCACCCCCTGTAATATAAACTGCAATTGTTGGTAAGTAAGAGCAGTGCTTGTGGTAGTTTCACCACATGCAGGGCGCTCGTAGGTGCCTTTTTCCAGGCGTTTGTAATAAAGCGACAAACCATCACCTTCCCACAAGAGCATCTTTACCTGGTTGCGCCTTTTATTGATGAATATAAACACCGCCCCGCTAAGGGCATCAAGTGCCATCTGCGATGATACGATGCCGCAGAGGCTGTCGAAGCCTTTGCGCATGTCGGTATGGCTGGTGTACAAATAATAACGGACAGCGGGGGAAAGATGTAGCATCGCTTTAGCTGATGATAGCTTTTATAAATGATGCCGCTACAGGCTGGTGAAAAAATATCCGGTGACCGCATGACAACAATACTTCAATCGCTGCTTCAGGCTGTGCACCTTGTGAATGAAGTTCAATAAAACCCTTTGCAACCTGGGCGACGGGAAGATCGTTTTGAACGCGGTAACATTTGTACCAATAATAAAATTGATGTGCAGCTATCTGCTGTTGTTCACAAAATGCCTTCTGGCTAAGTCCGCTTTGTTGCCAGTTTTCAATTAATGAAAACATAGCATTGCGATGTTCGGTGGTTGCTCCCATGTTATCTTTATCTTTAGTGCGCAAAAATACTGCAAGGGATTAAAAATTCATAGACGTGGCTGGACGATGGCTTACATTGGCAGAAACCTTTCTTCGTATTCAATAGTGCTTAAATCTTGTCTTAAAAGAGCAGTTAAATAGATATTCAAAGTAATGAAGGCAAATAATAAAAAATAAAAAATCATTTTCTGATTCCGCATTAATTTCCTTAGCCCAATTGAAATTAAACCAAATGAGAATATTGATAAAACACTGAAGAAATTCGTGAAATACCTAAAAGTGTCAATGGTATTAGGGATGAAATTTCCATGAACCATATAATAACTCCTATAGTGCATTGAGTATACAAGCAAGTATCCAATACAGATTAATAATAATAAAAGAAGGTAGCTATTTATCTTACGAATGAATACCACTGATACTAAAAACAGCAATCCAACTAAACTAAAAAATTGGATCTTTATAAGCGATTTTATAAAAACAGGAAAAATAACTTTTAAAAAATTAAAACTGAATGGGTTCTGACCTATATCGCTCATTTCATCTTGAACTGTTCTATTAATATTAAAAACCATATTAGAAACAACAATACAAATAAAAATAAATAATGCAATAAAGAGCAGTTTCGTTTTAAATTGTTTACCTTTTTTTAGATAAAAAGCATATAGAATTTCTAAAAGAGGAATTGAAATAAGAACAAGATTGTCCCTCTTTATAAATACAGATAAGCAAATAAAAAATCCATATGCGGCTATTGATGAAAGCTTAGTATAATTTTCTTTTTTTGATTTAAATGCATAATAAATACTAATCACAACAAATACGGAAGAAAATGTTTCGGATAGGCCGCTTGTATTATAAACGCAAACGAAAGGTGTTGTAGAGAAAACCATCCCAAATCCAAATAGTGAGTATTTACTAATATTTATCAAATAAAATATTTTCAATGAATAGTAAACTGTAATTAGAGAAAGTAAGGAATTTACAATCAAAACGTTTTCTGCATGAAATCCAACCAACCTATTGACTACTGAAAGCAATAACGAGAAAAATATAAAATGTCCACTTATTGTACTTGTTTCGCTTCCAGATATTAAGCTGCCAAAAACTTCATATTTTGTATAAAGGCCGTCATAACCAAAATTATAATTTATATTTATTGCTCTAGAAACTGTTGAATATATATATGAATCTTCATATTCAAGACCCCAAAATGGATGGAAAATAAACATTAATCTATTAGCGATTGCAAGTAATAATACAGAGAGAATAATATAATCAATTTTTATTTTAATAAGCTTCCTCTTAGTACATAAAGGTAAGTTTTTTATTTATCAGAAAATGGGCGGATGATAGGATATTATGTACTATCAACTACCTATTCCTTTCTTTTACGTTTATTCAACGAATTCCTAACCACTTGTGAAATGGATGCTCGCTTTTTATCCATTTCCTCTTTTGTCACTGCGTCATAGGTAACATTTATGCGGTATCCTTTCATAACTGTTTCCTGTTGTTTCACTTCTTTCACTTTATCATCTAGGAAAACAAAGAGAATATCGGGAGTAAAAAAGTGTACGGTGCTTTTTTCAAAATCCGCAATACCAGCAATACATTTCTTTTTAATCTTCTCCAATTGCTTTGGATCACCTGAAACGGATATGATAACATCATAATTCGCTTGAATACATTTTAAAATATTATGCATTTCCCACTCGGGTTCAGTTGTGTTACTGATTTCAATGGCAATGGTCTTATCATCTTTCGTAAGTAGGACATCAACCTGTCCATTACCGTCAGGTAGTTGGATTTCCAAGCCTGCGGTATACCCTTTGTCTTCGGCAATTTTTTTAATCAGTGTTTGTAAATACCGATGGTGACTTTCATTTTTTCGCTTATCAAGATTTTGTAAATCGTCTATCTCTTCAATTTCCTGTATTACTTCTGCTGGTGCTTGCACAATAAGGTTTGAGGGTTGCTCTTGTTTTTCTTGTTGTGGTTCTTTCTTTTCCGGTTGTATCGGTTTCGTAGTATCATCTTTTTTTGGAGGAGAATAAAAAACCTGCAAGCTATCTGCTAACGCTTTTTCAACTATTTCTTTTGGTGTTCCGTATACATCACGTGAATGAGTAATAATAGTATTCTTAACATCTGCCGGTATTTCTGATACCGGTAGCGGGGTGGTGGTTAGTGAAAAATCATTTTCCGACTTATCAATTCTCATAATTGCTTCTCCAATTCCTAGGTTTTGCAAATCAGATGCTTTGAAATAGGAGAAGCCATCTTCGAATTTTTTTGCATCGGTATCACCAATTCTGAAACATATTCGGGTGGCCGCATTTGCCAATACTGAACTTGTGAGTTCAGTATCATATTTCACCAGTTGTTGCATATCCTGATGTGCCAGGATTAATCCTAGGTGATATTTCCGTGCTCCGGAGAGAATAGATGACATTGATGGCGTGATAAAGTTTTGAAATTCATCAATATACACAAAAAAGTCACTTCTGTATTCTTTTGCCTTACCCTGTCGTGCCATTGCTGCCTGGTGAATCTTCGATACAACGAAAGTACCCAACAAGTAGCTATTTTCGGTGCCGATTAATCCTTGTGAGAGTTTAATAAGTATAATTTTTTTTGTATCTAAAAGGTTTTCGAAATCAAGACTCTTGTTTTGAGCCATCATATTACGAATGACTTTCGGCCGGAGGAATGTATCAAGCCTAGTCAGGATCGGACCAATAGAATTACTCCGGAGAATTGGATATTCTTTTTGCCAATAATAGACAATACTTGGATCGGAAACTTTTTCAAGAAATGTATCTCTGAAACTTTTTTCAATAAGGAACCTTCTCAATTCTACCAATGTCCCGCCTTGTGTACTTTCCAGAAATGCAAGTATGGCATTGCCGAGAACTGAATTCATTTGATCACCCCAACTGGTGGATAATCTTTTGAACGCTGCAACTAGATCAGAGGAAAGAATATCCTTTTCAATTTCAGAATGTGCGGTAAGGATATTAAAGCCAACCGGAAAATCACTGTCGGAGGGGTCTATGATAACCACATCATTCATTCTGCTTTCTGGTATATAGGCAAGAATGCTTTCTATCAAATCGCCATGCGGATCAAGTACGGCGACCCCTTTGCCTTGTAATATATCCTGTGTAATAAGATTTAGCAGAAAGGTTGATTTACCGGTGCCGGTTGCACCTATGACATGCATATGTTTAAGCCGTTGTTCGGCAGAAAGTGTAGCATTTTTAATTACACCCTGGTGTATGTTGGTACCAAGTACCAGTTCGTTATTTAAAGCTATGGGAGGCAGTGCTTTTGTTTTTTTTGTATCTCGTTTCAGCTTATATGATAGGATGGAGGCCGAAGGGAGATGGACGAATGTGGCAAGCTCCCACACATTTAAAAGCATACCTAAACGATGGGATTGCCGTAACCAGACAGAATCCACGCATTCTTCAAAGCTATACCCATCTAAACTAAGAGGGATAAGGCTATTGCCGGATGAATGCGACATCCTAACCAATGTTTGCGCAAGATGGTAATTTAAATAAGCTGATCGTTCTTCCGTATTACTTTGACAAATAGAGCGTATGGTAACGGCAAAGAATGGAGAGCTACATTTCTCCTCGGCCATCGTAAGCATTTCCGGTGCATCTTCAAAAAAAGAATCTCCTTTAGTATCAGTTACGGAGCGCATAACACTGCCATGCCAACTATTCAACGTTCCCGAAAATAGAATTTGAATAGTGGCCTGCTCTCCCTTTTCCAGTTGTTCCATGACTGCACAGATACCTATAAATGGATCAAGATCAAAACGCTCTGTTTGTAGAAGTGGACGCATCCATTCATCCTTTAATCCATAATCAGCAATATACGTTAACTTTTCCTCTTGGATAATATTGCCCAGGGATTCATCTGTTTGTTCAATGACACATGCGGGGAAATACGCTTTGATCTGGCTTTTGACATGAGGTGCATCATATAACCGGCAAACAAACTGAATATAAATGTCGGTATGTGTTCCTGTAATTTCAAAACTCACCAGCGATTGTGTTTGCATCAGTGCAAGTAGTAATCGTTCTGTTTCAGAGAAACCTATATCAATATCGGCAGATAGCAACAGACGTAATACGCAAAGGTCACTATCATCCTCTAAAGGAAATGGGATAATATCCGGTGACTCAGGTTCTTCGTATGCCGGTTCATTTTTTTTCCTGAATAAGTCAATAATGCCGCTTACTATGGTTGGTCGCTTACCATCATCAGCAACAACTTGTGTGTGTACTCGGTGAGAAAAGAACGGTTCAAATGGAGGTTCAAGATCAACCGGATAGGGGGCTGTTATCCAGCCACGCCCTCTTGCTTCCCACTCGTAGAATTGAACTGTTAACTGTTCAGAAAGTGTGGGTTGCATATTACTTCTGATTATGGAATGTCCTCTCCAGTTCTGAGAGTTGGCGAATACCATGGGCATTTGTCACTTCATCAATGGCTTCCAAGATACTTTGATGAACCAGACTGGCAAACATCGCTTCGGTGTCCTCCTGGTAGTACGTTTTCTTACTTAACGTATTGGCCATACTTTTCCCGATGAAAGGTAATGCAGAAATGATTAATATCCACATATCCGGCAAATCTCCTCTCCATGACGAAATGAAAAATCCCTGGCCAAAGGGAGCAGCACATACATCAAAGACGACCTTGTATCTGGAAATGCGTAAATACTCTCTATTGTCATACAATATCCCTCCTTCCCCATAGCTAATACGTGAAGTGTGTAATTTGGGAACTTGCTTGGCCTTTACTGTTGCTTCAATAGTTTGATAGAACTCTTGTGAAGAAAATTTAAGATTGTCAAAGTAGTGCTGCCAGTGTCCCCGTACTTCAACAACAGTTTTTTTAATGCGTATAATTATCCAAATAACTAAAAGGATAATTAATAAAAAAATGAAACTTAACATGGGATAAGTGTTTTAAGGTATATAAAAGGGTAAATTACTTACAAGAAATAGAATTACATAAATTTGTAATCTAATGTAATTTTAAAAATTAAATTTTGCAATAGCAAGCAAGGATTTTTGAGAAATAAATTTAAGAAATTAAACAGGTTGGCTTTCACGGCAAGGACTACCTGGTAAAAATAATGGCTTTAAGGACAAGCTGCCGAACAAGTTCGGCAGCTTTCCGGGCTTTAACAATTAAAAAGGTAGATCATCTTTTACCTCCTCCGTCTTTTCAGATTGAGTTTTAGATTCAGTACTTTTCATTTGCTGGTGGATTTTAATTGAGTCCACGTGACAATTAAGATTTGCTCTTGCTTCGCCCTGCATGTCTTTGTAGGCATTGACATATAGCCGTCCGGTTATTTCAACCAAATTGCCTTTCTTTAATCGTTCTGCAACCTTTGCACTTATCCAATACACACAATTAAAGTACGTGGTAATGGTTTCCCATTTGTCACTACCCTTCTGTTTGTAACTATCATTTACTGCAAGAGTAAAGTTTACGACTTGCCTTTCATCTTTCAGTTGTGCAACAACTGCGTCTTTTGTTAATCTGCCAATGAGTATCATAGCTTTTG
>JBDTWP010000120.1:0-15861 GCA_040006615.1 Ferruginibacter sp. | reverse complement strand
CAGCTAAAGCTGGAGGCAATTTATTAAGCCACTTCCAACCAATGGGGTGTATACTGCTTTTGTTGCGCCCCCAAGAGCAGTAGGAATTATATATAACCCATTCTCTTTGGCTGGATATTCAATATGTTGCAATTCCTCATAGGTTTTAAAAATCTATGAGCCCTGATCTACCCGAAAACTTTAGTTTCAGAACTCCTGCCTATCCCAAAATGAACCATTGGTTTACATTATTTCCGGGAAAAACCCCAACGGGGTTTAGTGTGAATAGCCTCGGGTGAAACCCGGGGAAACAGTCTTTACTCATTCCTGATTTTTAGCAAGCTCATAATTCCTTGGTGTTAAGATGAATAAATCCAATAAGTATTACGAAATTGCAGGATAATCAATAATTTGTAGATGGCATATAATAATACCGGCAACCGGTTTCAGCAAACTACCCCGATAGTACTCAATCTCATTATCATCAACTCACTGGTTTTCCTTGCACAATGGGTAACCGGCAGAAACCTGGATCCTAACCCTGCATCAGACCTTTTCGCCTTGCATCATTACAGGTCCATTTATTTTCAACCTTACCAGATTGTAACGCATATGTTCATGCATGGCGGCTTTTTTCACCTGCTTTTTAATATGTTCGCCCTATGGATGTTTGGATCAATAGTGGAGAAGGTTTGGGGGCCAAAAAGGTTTTTAATATTCTATTTTATTTGTGGTTTGGGTTCTGCATTTTTTCAAATGGGATCCTATGCGCATGATTTCTGGCAGATTGATCACAATATTATAAGCGCAGACTTGTATGATCAATACCAGGCTGTGTTACGACAGTCTTATACCGTAGGCGCTTCAGGGGCAATAATGGGGATACTTGCTGCGTTTGGTTATTTATATCCCAACACAGAACTGATCATTATACCGATCCCCGTTCCGGTCAAAGCCAAATGGGCCATACTGGGAATGATAGCACTCGATGTTTTTGGTGGTGTGGTTAAGGTACAGGGTGATAATATCGCTCATTTTGCACATATTGGTGGAGCATTGATTGGTTTCTTATTGGTGTTGTATTGGAACAAAAGAAACAGGAAATCGTTTTATTAAAAGTTAACAACATTATTTGAATGGTGTTTGTAAATTTGTATCACAATCTTTTCAATGGGAGAATCAGACAGATATCAGGATTACAAGCGACCCCGCAACAGGTTGTCCCTTGGCAGCGATGGTAATGCCCTTGTTGCCTTATTCACCATTAATGTTGTCTTTTTTTTATTACTGATCACCATACAGGTAATATATTACTTTTTCCAGGGCAATGAAACCGCTTTTAATGCACAGGTAGTGCAATACTTCGAAATGCCTGCGCGGCTTACCCAATTAAGTGAGCGCCCCTGGACAGTATTAACTTATATGTTTAGTCATACAGGCGTATTACACATTCTAAGTAATATGCTTTGGCTATGGGCTTTTGGATTTATTTTACAGGAACTTACCGGCAATAAAAAACTAATTCCCATTTATATTTACGGCGGGTTAACCGGGGCCCTTGTTTTTATTTTGGCCAATTATTTAATTCCAATAATTCACCCGGTGATTGGCAACACTTCATTAATTGGTGCGAATGCCTCCACCATCGCAGTAGCGGTAGCTACAACCACCCTGGCACCTCACTATCGTTTTTTCAGAAATTTGAATGGAGGTATTCCTATTTGGGTGCTTACATTAATTTATATACTGATAGATTTTGCTGGTGTAGCCTCTCAAAGCGCCGCCTTTAGCCTGGCACACATAAGTGGTGGACTATCAGGTTTTTTCTTTATTTATTTGCTGCGCAAAGAGAAAGATGGCAGTGTATGGATGAATAATCTTTACAACTGGTTCATGAATCTTTTTACCCCGGATAAAAAAAATAACAGCAGTAACATTAAAGAAAAAGTTTTTTACAATTCAGGTGGCAGGAAGCCTTATCATAAAACATCCAATGTAACCCAACAACGTGTGGATGAAATACTGGATAAGATCAACCAGAAAGGCTATTATTTCCTGACCGATGAGGAAAAAAATATTTTAAAGCGTGCCGCGGAAGAAGATTTGCAGTGAATCCCAATGATAAGGCTTTCCGGAGAACCTGTCAAAAAACCAGGCTCCTCTTATTTATCCACCGGTAGGTACCCGAACAACTGCAGATTACTACTATCAACCGCTGCAATTGACGGAACTGCTGATTATTATTTATACCGGTTCCAGGGTGGTTATAAAATAAACATAATACTTCTTTGCAGCAGCGCTGAGTCGTTTGCTAAATTGATGTTATAAACCTTCTTTTAAATTATTTTTGAAAGGCATCCCCTATCTTTATTCCATGCCAAAAAGCATTTTTCGCCGGTTAACAAAAAATATAATTATCATTTTCAATTTAGTGGTAGCGGCGCTGTTTTTGATTGGTTGTTTTAGCGAGTTATTCTTTTCTGCTGCATGGTGGCCCCTGGGTTTTTTGACTTTATCGCTATTTTATTTGCTGGTTGCCCTTTTCATATTCTTTATTTTTTGGTTATTTGTAAAGCCCCGCTGGACACTTATTTTTATAGTTACGGCATCCCTGTCAGTCAAACATATCAGGAATATTATTCCATTCAGGTTTTCATCCATGTTCATTATGGAAAAACAGGTGAACGATTTGCGTATAATGAGCTGGAATGTGGCACAGTTTGATATTATGAAATTTAAAGAAAAACCTGGTACCTATATTGAAATGATCAGCCTGATAAAAGAGTTCCAGCCCGATATCGGCTGTTTCCAGGAAATGGTGAGTGGCGACACACTGGCTGACCTAAACACGGCGTACTATCGTAAACATAGTTTTTACTCTGTATTCGATTTTGTAGATAAGTTGAATTTACCGAATTATTTTTATAGCTATAATTACAAGGAAAATTTTTTAAGCCAGCAGCATTTCGGAATCATTATCTTTTCCAAATATCCTATTATTAACAAGCAAACTGTCAGTTATTTTCCTCATGACTATCACTCAAATTTTCAATATGTTGATATTGTGAAAGGGATTGATACGATCAGGGTTTTTAATTTTCATTTACAATCATTAAGATTTAGTGCAACCAATCTAAACTACATAGAAAACCCCTCAATAAAAACAGAAACAGACATCGAAAAATCGAAAAACCTGATCACTAAATTCAAAAATGCTTTTTTAAAGCGAAGGGTACAGGCAGATAGAATAAGGGCTGAAATTGATAAAAGTCCTTTCCCTGTAATTATATGCGGCGATTTTAATGATGTGCCCAATTCGTATCCATACGAAACAATCAGAAAGGACTTGCAGGATGCTTTCGTAAAAAAAGGGGCAGGAATGGGTAGAACATTTAGCGGCATTTCCCCAACACTAAGGATTGATAATATCTTTGTAGATAAGCGATATACTGTAAATCAATTTATACGCATACCAAAAAAACTGAGTGACCATTTTCCAATTGTTACCGATATAAGCCGTGTACAGGATTAACTAAAAACCTATATTTGCACTCATTCATGTTTTTAACACCCGTACCTATCTTTTTCTTTCAGGTTCAAGCGAATGCAATGACCAATAAAAAACTTATTTCAACACTTCCATAAAGCCCAATAATGATATGAAGTACGAGGAAGTTCAGCCACAAAAAAAGAAAACTATAAACATTTATTATGCCTTTAAAAGTATATAACTCTTATTCCCGTCAAAAAGAAATATTCACACCTATTACTCCGGGACATGCAGGTATGTATGTATGCGGACCCACTGTCAGCGGCGAAAGCCATCTTGGACATGCAAGGCCCTATATTACGTTTGATTTTATATACCGGTATTTAACTTTTAAAGGATATAAAGTGCGATATGTTCGCAATATTACCGATGCCGGGCATTTTGAAGAAGAAGGAAAAGAGGCGGAAGATAAGGTAACGAAAAAAGCAATACTTGAAAAACTTGAACCGATGGAACTGGTACAGAAGTATACCAATTTGTTTCACTGGGCCATGTTACAGTTTAATTGTATAGAGCCGGGCATCGAGCCTACTGCTACCGGTCATATTATTGAGCAGTTAAACATGATTGAAAAAATTATCGCGGAAGGTTATGGTTACGAAGTAAACGGATCCGTTTATTTCGACGTGAAAAAATACGCGGCTACACATGATTACGGGAAGCTCAGCGGCAGAATTATCGATGACCTGTTAGAAACTACCAGGGAACTAGAAGGGCAGGAAGAAAAAAGAGATAAAGCGGATTTTGCTTTATGGAAATCAGCCGCCCCCGAACATATTATGCGCTGGAAAAGTCCCTGGGGAGAGGGTTACCCCGGCTGGCATATTGAATGTTCAGCCATGGCCACTAAATACCTCGGAGCGGAGTTTGATATACACGGTGGTGGTATGGATCTCCAATTTCCCCATCATGAGAGCGAAATTGCCCAAAGCACTATTTGTAATCACCATATGCCGGCGAGATACTGGATACACAATAATATGATAACGGTAAATGGCCGTAAGATGGGTAAAAGCTATAACAACCAGATAAAACTAACGGAGATGTTTAATGGAAATCATCCATTGCTGACCCAGCCCTTCGATCCAATGACAATACGTTTTTTTATTTTACAAAGCCATTACCGTAGCCCCATAGATTTTAGCAGTGATGCACTACAGGCAAGTGAAAAAGCATTAAAGCGTTTATGGGAGGCTTACCAGGTTTTGCAGAAATTAACGGCAGAAGAAGGTCAAACGGCCAGCGACAGGGATCTGGATGAAAAGATTATGAGGCTGGTAAATGAACTGGAAGAATTTATGGACGATGATTTCAGTACCGCAAAAGTGCTGGCTAATTTGTTTGACCTGGCTCCTGTCATCAATTCCATAAAAGATGGACATATTCCCGCAGGGGCGATTTCAACCGCAACTTTGCTCTTGTTAAAAGATTCATTTAAAATTTACCTGGAAGATATCCTGGGGCTAAAAAATTCAACTGCCAATGATAATACTGCATTGGACGGTGTAATGAATTTGTTAATAGATATCCGTAAAGAAGCAAAAGCGAAAAAAGATTATGCCACTTCTGATAAAATAAGAAATCAGTTGCTTACAATGGGCATCGCTTTAAAAGATGAGAAATATGGTAATATGAGTTGGAATATGGGTAAACTGTAATAAAAATGATTGGTTGAAGAAAAACAAATTTGATAGGATATATTTCCGGCTTTTTATATATGTCCGCCCCCATTCCAGCTTTACGAGTGCAGGAGACCGGGGGCATTACTTTAACCAGTCCATCTCCGGAACCTTTACCTGCTCTTTAAAATAATTCAGCCGCAATGTATCATTCCAACCGTTGGGATTTTTTTCAAAGGTTTTACTACTGAAGAAAATCATGCCTCTCATATTGGGCGTATTGCGCATAGCTATTATCTGCCTGGGTAACTGGTTCACATCTCTCCAGGCATTATTACTGCTGGCTTTGTATATTCCCATTCCAATATAGCAATGTTTTCCATAAACATGTTTGCTCCACCAGTCTAACAAAACTTCATAGGGTGCAATACGATGACCAAACTCCCAGTACAACTGCGGGGCTACATAATCGATCCAGTCATTTTTTAGCCAAAGCAGGATATCAGCATACAAGTCATCATAATTTGTTTGTGCTCCGTTGGTTCTGCTGCCGTCAATTGCGTCTTTATCCTGGTTGCGCCATACACCAAACGGACTGATACCAAACTGGCATTTCCTCTTTTCCTTTTTAATGGCCCTGCTCAACATCGAAATAATTGAATCTGTATTGCTTCTTCTCCAATCGTCTTTTTTCATTCCCTTTCCATTTTGCAGGTAACTGGAATCATCCGGGAACTCTTTGCCTTCGATACGGTATGGATAAAAATAATCATCGAAATGAATGGCATCCACATCATACCGTCTTACCACATCTGTCACTACGCGGGTTACATATTGCCGGGCTTCTGCATTTCCCGGATCAAAATAGCGCTTATCGCCATAGGTCAAAAACCATTCAGGGTGAAGTACGGTAATATGTGTCGCGGATACTGAAGAATTATCAATATTAAATACGGACCGATATGGATTCATCCATGCGTGAAATACCATTCCCCGTTTATGCGTTTCCAAAATCATAAATTGCAACGGATCATAATACGGCTTGGGTGGTTGGCCCTGTACGCCGGTAAGCCATTCGCTCCAGGGTTCATATTGCGATGGATAAAACGCATCAGTACAGGGACGGATCTGGACGATCAATGCATTCAATCCGTTGCGCCGGTGCATATCCAATAGTTGAATAAATGCTGTTTTTTGTGAATCACTGTTAAAATTCCCTTTTACCGGCCAGTCAATATTATCTACGGTAGCTACCCATACTCCACGAAATTCAGGTGTGGATTGAGCGCCGGCTTTCAAAAAAAGGAAACTATGAATGATAAGAACTAATACCCAGTGGAATTTTTTCGCAGGCCAGTGTGCAGACCTCCAGATGCCTTCTTTTCCGGAAACAATGCTTTTGTGAGATCGGTTGCTGGTAAACGACGACAGCATTCTTAATGGACCATAAAAGAAGGAAAACTGATATAAACCACCTGCAGTATGCAACCTTGTGATTGGAATTCTCAATTTTAAAAATAATTTCATTGGCTAAACTCGTTAATGCGATTCACGGATTTTATCCAAAAGTTTATTCAGGGTCCTGGCTTCCTTTTCAGATAGGGCCCGTACAATATTTTGAATTTCATCTTCGTGCAGGTCAGTTTTTCCTAATACCAGTTTCCCATTTTCAGTAATGGAAACATCTACCAATCTCTTATCTTTTGGGGAGGTAATTTTTCTTGCCAGTCCTTTAATAATAAGCCGGTCAACAATACGGCTTGTATCACTCATCTTATCAAGCATTCTATCCCTAATTTGCAAGGTGGACAAAGGCTTATCACTACCTCTTAAGATACGTAAAATGTTAAATTGTTGCATGGTGAGGTTTTCTTTATCAAATATCTGCTTTAACTTTTCTGTTGTCCAGTTGTAAGTGAAAATCAAATTTATGATTGCTCTCTGATATTCGCTTTTAAAGCTTCGCTGATTAGTATCTTTATCAATACTCATACTAATTGCATTGAGTTTTATGGAGTTTTATTGTATCAGGTATTAAAGGGTATTATGACGTTTTATTTCGTGAATGACCCAGGTTTTCAGATTGAAGATTCACCATTGACCATTAGGTATTAACATTGCTTTTTGTGGCAAATTCGTTCATGTAAATTTTTATAAGTATTATAAAATAGCTGATCAGTAACGGACCAAATATGAGGCCCATAAATCCAAATAATTTTAATCCGACTATTACGCCCAATACCGTAACCATCGGATGTACATTGCCTATTTTTTTTAATAATCCCAGCCTGGTGATGTAGTCAACATTTCCCGTTACAACTATACTATAGATCATCAGTCCCGTTGCGAATAAATTTTGATCGACAGAATACAGGTAGATCACCAATGGAACCCATATGATCATGGTGCCTACCAAAGGAAAAAATGCAAAAACACCGGTTACAAAACCCCACAGACCCCAATCCTTTATACCGAATATTAAATAACCAATGGCAGCAAAAACTCCCTGGACAAAGCAAATAATTGGTATACCCAGGGCGTTTGCTCTTATCATGAGATCGGTTTCATTGGCAAGTTTTTCTACATTTTCAGGTTTTAACGGGATAATATGGTCTAAATATTTTTCTATTGCTTTGCCGCTGTACAACAGATAATACAGCAAAAAAAACATCATAATCAGATTTGCCAAAATATTGAAGGTACTATTCAAAAATGAGGGTATATAAGTAGATATTTTTTTCGCAATCGATTCTGCATTAGCAGCGGTAAATAATTCCTGCCCTGTGTAATTTTCTATTTTTTTAGAAAAAACTTCCAGGCCCTTTACCACTTCCTGCTGGTTATTTATCAATGAGTTTATTTTTGGCGATATTAACAGGACGGAAAAATAAACCGGTATTGCAATAATAACAATACTGGCTATAATAAATAAAAAAGCGGTTAACCCCTTACCCCATTTTTTTTTGATGGTAAGCGAATAATACAATTTTCGGCTGAGTATGTACAAAGTGAGACCGCCTAATAGCCCGGGTAAAAAAATATACAATTCCGTTACCAGCATAATACCCAGCATGACAATTAAACCGAGTAAAATAACCTGCCGCAAGTGATTATTAAATGTATTTGGCATTGAGTAAAATTAGGGAAATAATTCGTTTGCAAAACCTGAGCGGCCCTGCCGGTTTGTAAGATTCTTTCCTTCCATTGGAGCATATTCTTCATAAATCAATTCCAATTTCACAATTTTCTCATTTTCTCATTTTCTCATTTGCCATTCATTAAACTCCCTAATCCTGCCATACCGAAACACCTTCGCTGCAATTGGCGCAAATGTCAATATTTTTTCGGCTTTTCATCAGCTCCCTGCGAAACTTTTTATAATTATCGTTGTGCCACACTTCTTTAAAAGATTGATCCTTCAAATTTCCCAATTGGTGCATCGCATCCTTATCGAAACAACAGGGCACTACCAAACCATCCCAGGTAATTACATTGGCATGTTGCATTTTCCAGCACCGGTCAGCCAGTTTATTTTTGGCTGTATACCTGCCATCTGCATTCTTATTATACCGGCTGAATTTATCGATAGTTGGTATCAGGTTATTTGGATCTGTTTCATACGCATATACCTGGGCGGTCTTAAAGCGCACTTCATCTACACCTACTTCTTTGGCTAATCTTTTGATATCTTCTATCTGGTGCTCATTGGGTTTTACAACTAAAAACTGGAAAAAAACAAAAGGCGTTTTGCTGCCAAGCGCTTTCTTCCACTTTACGATATTTTTAGTTCCTTCGATCACTTTATCTATATTGCCGCCTACCCGGTATTGTCTGTACACTTCCTGTGTAGTGCCGTCTATGGAAATGATCAGCCGGTCCAGCCCGCTTTCCACCGTTCTTTTGGCGACTACATCATTCAGGTAATGGGCATTGGTAGAGGTGGCAGTATAAATACCCTTACTGCCGGCGTATTTTACCATATCCAGGAAATCGGGATTTAGATAAGGTTCTCCCTGGAAATAAAAGATCAGGTATAGTAATTCCTTATGAATTTCATCGATGGTCCTTGTGAAAAAATCCTTTTCTAACATTCCGGTCGGGCGGGTAAAAGCCCTTAATCCGCTAGGGCACTCCGGACACCGGAGATTACAACTGGTGGTTGGTTCAAAAGAAATAGAAACCGGGTAACCCCATTGAATAGGCTTATTCATTAACCTGCTCGCATAAAAACTGCTCAATACTTTTATCCCATTCCAAAATCTTTTGAAAGTCAGCTTGCTTACAAGATTAATACTATCGTTCCAGTTAAATTGGGGCATATCAGCAAAATTACTGGTATTTAGTCTTTTACAGCCGAAACAAATCAAATGAAACCTGGTTATGGACCTTAATTTTCATAATTTACCCCTGTCATATTATTTCCATAATCAACGGCCAGCAATATTTTCCCAGGTTCAAAATTCAATTTATCCTGCACAAACATCTCGTAATTATTAAAAATTACATTCAAGGTGATAAAATTCATTACGAAATTCCTTGTCTCAGGAGGCAGGTAATTTTTAATATCCCAAAAAGATGGATTTGATGAGCCGCTTCTTTTAATGGCTTTCCTTACATTGCCTGCTCCGCAATTATAGCTGGCTACTACCAGCAACCAATTTTCAGCAAGGTTCCGGCCCTGATCACGCAAATAACGTGCGGCGGCATGGGTTGATTTATTAAAATTTTTACGGTCATCATTTATTTTAGCAGCAGCAATATTCATATTATCACCTTTCTTCCCCCCTGGGTTAAATCCATTTTTATTAACGTTCCCCTTTGTCCTGGTAATATATTTCATACCATATTCCCTGGCTACTACATCCATAATTTGCCAATAACCTACGGCACCTGCCCTGGAAACTGCATTTCCATTGTAGGCGGATTCCAATGTCACCAAAACTTTCAACTCTTCCGGCAGATTGTAATTCTTTAAGATAGAAGCCGCCCTGGGCAAAAACCTCTTTCCCCTGGAATACATGGCAAGCAGGTAATCCCGTTTTTGGATGATGAATTTTTCAATATATCCTGACATTTCTTCTTCATTACCTTTTAAAATTTCAGGAAAAACCATATTGGACTTTTTAACTATATATCTGGGTTCAGGTTTTTTATTTAATAATGCCAATAAAGGATTTCTTGTAGTATCTGTTTTATTTTGGCCTGATACTATTTTGAAAGCAAATAATAATGAGGTAAGGATAAAAAAGATAACGGATTTCATTGTAACCTTTTGTGGGCTGTTCTTCATTGTCATACTTATGTATTTAATTGTTGTTCAACAGGGTGTGCAAAACTAACCATCTTTATTTTGTAATCCCGCTTTAATGGATATTGACCTGTCTTTTTAACAGTTTAGAATTTAATGCTGTAGTTACAACCCAAAAATTATCTTTTTATGTTAATGGATTTCCTCACTTTTACATGCATTTACCCAAAAAGTGGCAAAAAAGAAGAAAAGAAGATTTACCGGTACTTTTATTTTCATTTTATTATTGCTGGCGTCCATGGCTGCCACCACCTGGTATATTACTAATTTCTTCAACCGGCCCAAATTTGTTCGTTATCCTGCATTTGGTATTGACATTCCCGTTAATTATGCTATTCATGGTATTGACGTAAGCCGGCACCAGGCGGTTATAGATTGGAAAGATGTAAAAGCCATGCAAATAAAAGATGTGAGGATCGGATTCGGCTTTATGAAGGCCACCGAGGGCACCGAAAGTGTGGATGCCCGTTTCAGAAAGAACTGGTTTGAAGCTAAAAAGGCCGGAATACCCCGCGGTGCTTACCATTTTTTTAATGCGGGTAAAAGTGGCAAAGCACAGGCAGAAAATTTTATAGAGACCGTTAACCTGGAAAAAGGTGACCTGCCCCCAGTATTAGATGTAGAACAAATAAGGGGTACCAGTGTCTTTAATTTACAGCAGCGGGTAGGTGACTGGATAAAACTAATAGAAAAACATTACAAAGTAAAACCGATCATCTACACCAACGCGGATTTTTATGAAAACTACCTTGCCGGAAAGTTTGATGATTATCCGCTCTGGGTCGCGCATTATCTGGTAAAAAATAAACCCCGTATAAAACGAAACTGGATCTTTTGGCAGCATAATGAAACAGGCCGGGTAAATGGTATTAACGCCTTTGTTGATTTTAATGTATTCAATGGTGACAGCGCTGATTTTAATAATCTGCTATTGAAAAATTAACGGAGATCATTTTTTTTAATTAATTTCAATGGATATAATTATTGATACTTTGCCTTAAATATCATGGAACCCGAAATAAGAGAATTCCTGGTCAAAATTGTGCAGTCGATTTCAATGGGTTTGGTCTGGCTATTAATAAATATGGGTATTGGTATATACTATGGGTTTGCATTTTTCGAAGAAAGTCCAACAGTTGGAAATTATCTGTATTACCTGGGTTTCCTGATCTCCCTCACACTGCTGATCTTATATTTAAGAAAGAAATGGAAAGGTTGGCAGGAAATTAATTATTAATCGGGATGAGTGCGCTAACTGCTATCCGCCGCGATGACCCATTGGCTCAATGTGATCCAGGCCTTAGAAGGTTGGATACCTTATTTGACAGTGAATAGCTTCTTAATGCCCGTGATGCGGAGAAGAACATTTACTCCTGTGGCATAGATGATAATTGTAATAATGCGCACTAATGATTAAGGGAACGGCTAAAATTAAGAACCAGTTTTCAAATGAATGAAAGAATTGTTTTAGTACCAGGAACATAAAGCCTGAAGAAAAAATAAGCACAGGAGTAAAAATATGGTGATGTTTGTTATATCCATGAAATAATGAATATGAACCTACTACAAATGCCATGGCAATCATTCCCCACTCAAAAAATGAGTTATGGATGATATTTATACCAAAAACAGGCAGGCTGGTAACCAATACCGGCAATAATGCACAGTGAATAGCACAGGCCACCGATGTAGCAATCCCCATAACATCCCAGTTGATCTTTGTATCCATTTTTAGAAGCGCAAAGTTAGTATATTTGCAATATCGTTGCAAGTATTAAATTACTGCAGGTTAATAAACAAGGTTTATTTAACAGAAAGTTTGAATGTAACTTTGGCAAAAAGATAATTGATGATTAAAAAGTGGCATTGGTACGTTGGATTCTTTACGCTGTTATTCGGAGCGTATTTTTTATACTTCTTCAGCCAGGATGAATTTTCCCAGTCGGGCCTTCCGGTGATCAATAATAATGTGCAACCCTTTACTTTTACCAACCAAAACGGTAAGAATATTTCAGAAAGCGATGTAGATGGTAAAGTTTATGTCACAGAGTACTTCTTCACAACCTGTAAAGGAATTTGCCCACGGATGAATGCCAATATGAGGAGAGTATATGATGCCCATAAAAATGACAGTGATTTTATGATTATTTCACATACCTGCATGCCTGAAACAGATTCGGTGCCGGTACTTAAAAAATATGAGCAGAAAATATTAGGAGGTAAACTGACTAAAAATGAGGATGGATCCTATAAGGTTGAATTTGATTCCTCCATGGGCAGTAAACAACCCTTGACGAACAGTAACTGGAATTTTGTAACCGGTGATAAGCGGGCCCTTTACAAAATGGCCAGGCAGAGTTATATGATTGATAATAATAAACCGGATACCACAGCCGATATTGCAAACCAGTTTATCCACACCCAGTTTTTTGCATTAATAGATAAACAAAGCAGGGTCAGGGGCATTTACGACGGGTTGAAGGAAGACGAAATACAGAAATTATTTAAAGATATTAATAAAGTGCTGAAAGAGAAATACCAGAGCAGGAGCCTCTGATAAGGAATAAGTAAAACGGTAAAACATGATACTCGATATTCTCAAAAAAAATAAACTAAGCGTTACAGACGGCCGGAGAAAAATATTAGAACTCTTTTTAAGCAGTGATGGAGCATTGGAGCATGCGGATATTGAAAAATATACCGGTGAGATTTTTGACAGGGTAACTGTATACCGCACCTTGCAAACCTTTGTGGAAAAAGGCATCATTCACCATATCCCTACCACGGACAATTCTATATTATACGCTTTATGTAAAGACAATTGCGAAGAAGGGCATCACCACGATAACCACGTACATTTTATTTGTGATGAATGCAATAAAACTATTTGTCTTGATGATGTAACCATTCCCCAGGTAAAACTACCTAAAGGCTTTACGCCAAAACATGCAGAAATGGTAGTTAGTGGTGTTTGTGATGATTGTAAATGAACAGTAAATTGTTCATAGTTGATAGTCGTGGTAGAATCAGCAGGAATGAACTATGAACCAACCCATCAACCTTAAACCTTAAACTTTAAACTCTAAACTCTAGACATACATCTCCCCTTTCAAAAACTCCATCAATAATCTTACCCGTTCAGAAGAAAAATCAAATTTCAACCCGGCAGATTCGAAAAGTTGTGGTAAGGTTTTGGTTCCTCCGAGACGAAGGGCATTGCAGTAATTATCTAAAGCCGGTTGCCGGTTACTTTTAAATTGCATCCACATGCCAATTGCTCCTAACTGCGCAATACCATATTCAATATAATAAAACGGCACTTCAAACAAATGTAACTGGCGTTGCCAAAGATTGTTGCGGTAATTTTCCAGTCCGCTGTAATCAATTACATCATCACTAAATTCGTTAAGTATCTCATTCCATTGAACGGTTCTTTCTTCTATGGTATGTGTGGGATTTTCATATATCCAGTGCTGGAACTTATCGATCGTAGCGATCCAGGGAAAAATGGTGATTACTCTTTCCAATTGGTATTCCCTTGCCTTTCTTAATTGAGCCGCATCACTAAAAAATACATCCCAATGTTCCATACTAAAAAGCTCCATTGCCATACTGGCTACTTCAGCGATTTCCATCGGGTATTCTTTGAAGCCGGTTAAAGGTAATGGATGTGCTAAAAAAGAATGGACAGCGTGACCACCTTCATGTACCATGGTGATCAGGTCCTGCATCTGCCCGGCAGCATTCATAAAAATAAAGGGAGCGCCGCTTTCAGCCAACGGGCAATTATATCCGCCGGGAGCTTTCCCCTTCCTGCTTTCCAGGTCAAGGTGATTTAAGGCATTCATTTTTACCAGGCATTCTCCAAAAAATGGCCGAAGCTTTGAAAAACATTCAATCGATTTGCTGATCAGCTCGTCACTCGTTTTAAAAGGTTGCAGCGCCGGCGAGCCTTCGGGCTCCGCTTCGGTATCCCATGGTCGCAATGTATCCAAACCTAATTTTTCCTTTTTCCTTTGATAAATGAGGTTTGCCAACGGTAATACATGTTGCTTTACCGAATCATGAAATGCATAGCAATCTTCTTTGGCGTAATCAAATCTTCCTAATTCCTTAAACCGGTAATCCCGGTAATTAGCAAAGCCTGCATTCAATGCTTCGGCATTACGTTTTTCCAACAGCAGGTTATACAGTTTGTTCAGTTCATCCTTATCCTTTAATCTTCTTTCCTGAATTTTCCTATACGCTTCCTCCCTTAAATCCCTGTTGTGACTTTCAAAAAACTTTGCTGCCTGCTGAAGTGTATATTCATGACTGTTAATAGTAACGGTCATCTTGCCGGAAATTACGCCAAACTGCTGCTGCAAAACGGACAACTCCGACTGTAAAGGAATATTTTCTTCCCTGAATAACTCTATGCTTTTGCGTATGGTGCGCAGATAAGTAAAGTATTTTTCTGTATCTAATTGTTTAGCCAACGGATGATTGACTAACTTCTTATTTAATCCGTCCGCATAAGGCTGAATTCTGGGCTGCAATTCCATGCAATAGAAATTAAATGCTTCTTCAAGTTCTTTGTTTTCTGTATCACAGGTCATTTTTATCTGTCGCCAGCAGGCATCTTCACTTACTACCGCCTCCAATTCACTTTGATCAAGCAGCCACTGTTCCAGGTTTTCGGTTGTATCGATATTTCTTGCAAGCAAATCTTTGAAGTATGGCTCAAGGTTTTGCCAGTCAGTTACGACAAAATCGGAAGGAACAAAATGGCGGGCAATTTTTTTTATATCTGCAGTATACATGGAAAGGTATTAATTACTCTAAATCCCGCAAGGGACTTGCGGAGAGAAGGAAAAGCTAAAATGCCTTAAATAACAAAAAGATGGTCCTTTATTGAACTGTTGCCCTTTCCCCCCTAGTGGTCAGGGGCCGGGTCTATGCCATCTTCCTGGGTGAATTTATTTTTTTGGGCGGAGCTGCTTTTACATTTACCTGTTTTGTTTCGGTTGTTTTCGCCTTAGGTGTAATTACATCATGTGAAGCAGGATCCTGCTCATGATTTTCAGATAATTTAATTTCAACCCCATTAGCAGTCAATAGCGCAAACCATTTCACCATTTTCTTCATATCACTTCCATACACTCTTTCAAAATCCATGTCTGGATACACTTTTTCGAAATAATCCCTGATAGCCCTGCCATCAGCCTTGCCATCCGGCAAATCTTCCGCACTGTTTTTCATAGCTGCAAAAACTTCTACCAGGTTCACATTATCCTTTGTTGTAAAAACTTCAATACTCTCCAAATGAGAAAAACTATGCAAACGGGTGCTTACAAATTTGGTGCTTTTATCTTCCAGCGATTTCACAATGCCTCCATCAGCCTTTGAAGACATTAATTCGAATA
>JBDTWP010000119.1:0-15926 GCA_040006615.1 Ferruginibacter sp. | reverse complement strand
ATTATTGGGTTGCGATGAAAATTGATATCATATCTGTTGTTCCGGATTTATTGCAGAGCCCTTTTGCCCATTCCATTTTGAAAAGAGCCAGGGAAAAGGGATTGCTGGAAGTTTACCTGATCAACCTTAGGGATTATACCACACTTGCCAGGGCCCAGGTAGATGATTACCAGTTTGGCGGTGGCGCGGGTATGGTAATGATGATTGAACCACTGGTAAATGCGATTGAGAGCCTTCAAAAAAAAACTGTTTATGACGAGGTGATTTATTTAACACCTGATGGTGAAACTTTCAATCAGAAAATGGCAAATCGTCTTTCGCAATTAGAAAACCTCCTGCTTGTTTGCGGTCATTACAAGGGTATTGATCAAAGGGTAAGAGATCATTTTATTACCAAAGAGATTTCGATTGGAGATTATGTATTAAGCGGGGGTGAACTGGCCGCTGCTGTAATGGTGGATGCAATCGGCAGGTTGATACCCGGTGTTTTAAATGATGAAACCTCCGCTTTAACCGATTCTTTCCAGGATAATTTGCTGGCTCCGCCTGTATACACAAGGCCCGAAACGTTCAGGGAATGGAAAGTGCCGGATATTTTAATGAGTGGAAATCATGCTAAAATTGAGCAATGGAGAATGGAACAAAGTATGAAAAGAACTGAGGAAAGAAGGCCTGATTTATTGGATGATGAGGAATAAATTCTTAGATATACAGATGAGCTTCGCGATTGCAGGTATAATTCAGTTACAAACTAAAAGGACTGCTGCTTTAGTAAAACATTGCCAGCGGCAAAAATAAAAGTGGAAACAGTTGCATAATTAAAAAATTATCTCAATTTTTGGAGAGCCTTATAAAATTTTCAGGCCGGTTCAGGTAAGTTGAATTCAAAAAAACATTCAATGGAATAATTCCAATAGTGCAAAAAGATTTCATTTATTAAAAGTCTAAATCCCATTTTATTATGTCACGACACTTTTCCTGCTTTAGAAACATGGCCTCTGTAGGGTTAATAACAGGAACATTACTTTTTAGCAGTTGCTACTCGTACCGGGTTGCCACTAACGCCCAGGCGGGAGCAGAAGCCTCAAAACCAATTACTGCCAACTCTTATTTCTGGGGCCTTGTAAAAAAGCCAAAAGAAATCCATACGCCAGTTTGCGATTCTTTGGGTGTAAACGGGATGGCTGAAGTAACTATGAAAACTAATTTTGGATATGCATTAATTACAGTAGCGACACTTGGCATTTGGAGCCCTGTGAAAGTTCAATGGAAATGTAGTAAGCCCTGCAAAAAAACCGGTACGTTATAAATTTTAAATCATGAAAATAATTCAAACGGGACAGAAGGAATGGGAAAATAAGCATGAAATTTTCACAGAGAAAATTAAGGCTTTATTCGTAGCCGGTAACGAACCGGTACTAGATGCTTTGGAAGGATATAATGATACGACCAGGGGTTTTCAGAATCAGCTTCGTGAAGCTATACAAACCAGTACACCTTTCCGGTTGCTGGGCGCCGGCTGGTCGTGGACCAAAATTGCAACTGCAAGAGATGGTATTATGATCGATACCAAACAGCTCAATACAACTATGACTCTTTCCTCACAGAGTGTAGTACCCGCCTATACCGGCGATATAAAAAAACTTCTATTTGCGCAGTGTGGTAATGGCGTATGGGAACTTAGTAAAGAGCTTCTCCCAAAAAAGCTTTCATTAAAAACTTCAGGTGCCAGCAACGGCCAAACCATTGTTGGCGCTATGTCTACCGGTGCCCATGGCTCTTAATTTGATGTGGGAGCCGTGCAGGACTATGTGGTGGGCATGCACATAATTGTTAGTCCGGGCCACCATATCTGGCTGGAACG
The DNA here is from genome assembly GCA_040006615.1 of Ferruginibacter sp. Lineage (GTDB taxonomy): Bacteria > Bacteroidota > Bacteroidia > Chitinophagales > Chitinophagaceae > Ferruginibacter. The sequence goes on along the minus strand of JBDTWP010000119.1, from coordinate 14,062 downwards.
AAAATCGGCTCCAATTGTATCAGCTTCTTTTATTCAGAAACTGGAAACAGAACTGGTACAGGATGACGATTTATTCAATGCGGCATTAGTAAGCTTTGGAAGCTTTGGTATCATTCATGGCGTATTGGTAGAAACCGAGGATCTTTTCCTGCTAGAATGCTATTTGATTCGAATGCCCTATGATGCCTCACTGAAAAAAATGATGGAAACTCTTGACTTCAGCGATGCAAACCTGCCTTGTGGCGGTGAACGCCCCTTTCATTTTGAAGTATTAATTAACCCTTACGAACTTCAAAACGGCGCCTATGTACGAGTTTTTTATAAAAGGCCTTACCGTGATGATTACGAGCGGCCTGTTCCTAACGATGAAGGCATAGGTCCGGGCGACGATGCGCCATGTTTTATTGGAAAGCTTACAAACGCTATTCCGGCGCTTGTTCCAATTCTTGTAAATAAATTACTTGCAGGCGCATTAAAGCCCTACGAAAAACAATTTGGCACATTGGGCGAAATCTTTAACAATACGTCACTCCACGGAAAATTATACAGCGCGGCAATGGGCATACAACTAAAACACGTAAACCGGGCTACAGAAATACTATTTGAAATTAATGAAACAAAAGGCCCTTTTGCGGGACTTTTTGCTTACCGGTTCATCAAAAAATCAAAAGCTACGCTGGCATTTACACATTTTGATTTTACCTGCATTCTTGAATTGGATGGTGCGCCTTCAGATACTACCATTGATTTTTATAAAGCGGTCTGGGAAAAGTTGGATGAGGAAGAAATACCCTTTACCTGCCACTGGGGTAAAATGAATGAACTGAATAAGGAAAGGATAACCAGGATGTATGGGCAGGACGCAGATGCATGGATAGCTGCCAGGAACAAACTACTTGATGCTGACGGCCTGAAAGCATTTACTAATCCTCTTTTACAGCAATGGGGTCTGGATAAGATAATTTAACAATTTATCGCAATGAAGCATACAAGCAGATCTATATGCGTTATTTATTATTAGTGCCGATCTTTTATTCAATAACGCTGCCGGGGAAATCGCAAACTGCCGGGGAAATCATTGGTGAATTAAAATCAATAAATAAAGAGGTTAGAATTAAGCCCTGCGTTAAAGGCATTTCCCCAGTAATAACAAACCGGGCCATGAATGTATTCCTGGCGGATAAAACGGGGTATCTTTCGGAAAGCGGAGATCTTTCCTGCTATACAAATTATGTAACCCTGAACACGACTGAAGGAAAATTTACGGTTAATCACAATTTCCAAAATGCAAAGGGCATTGATGAACGAACAAAAAATTTATTCAGCATTGGCGTCAGCGCAAATATTGCCAACGGCTTTGCAGCGACATTTTTAGATAAGAAATTTGAAAATGAACTGGGTGTTACTTTAAGCTATAAATGGTTAAGTAAAGTAAAAACTCATATTACCGGTTGCACACAAACTCAAAACGGTGGAAATCAAAAACAGGCGATGGATGCCTTACGTGCTGCCATATTGTATTCCCTGGAAATAGAAATAATTAAAAAAGAAGCCGATTTTAAAACTGCCATTGATGGCATTGATCCCGCTGATGTTCCGGGACAAAACCTCCCTGCCGCGAAAGCAGTTATGAAACAAAAGTTTTATGAAGATCTGAAAGAAGAATATGAAGAAAAATTCGCAAAGCTACAGGCTGAAACACTCACCAAAACAAACAACTTCGGCCTCATAACCACCGGTTGGACAAGTCTTACGGCCGGTCTTCCTTTGGCATTTCCAAAATATTCTATTGCAGAATCGCTAACTGCCTCTTTCCGGGAAAAGCATCCATATCCTATGGATATTATGCTAAGTCATACGAGGTTGTGGGAAAGCACTAAAATTGGAAGATTGTTTTTAACAATTGGCGGGAAAATTCTTTTGAATAATTCCAAACTAAGTTATGCCCTCAGCAAAACTAATTTTACCGAATATAAAAACCTGGGTGGAACCGATACTCTCCATTTAGCCGGATTAAGAAACGATAAGGCCTATATAGGAAATTATGAGACTTTTGTTACTCCATCGTTAACAGGACGGTTGGTTTACTTCCCACCCGCTTCTCATGTCGGTATCAGCTTTTTATTAGAACAGAACTTTGGTAGTTACAATCTCCTGAACGGCCGGCTGGGTATTCCAGTCATTTTAATCAATAGCAAAAATTTACCTGCCGTTAATTTCGACTTCTACGTTTTGTTTTTTGATATGAATAATAAAATAGAGCGAGCTAAAAAATATGGTAACAAAACCTCCATTGGCCTTGGAGTGGGAATACCTTTTAGCAGGTTGATATATTAACAATTCCCGGGAAATTGGCCGGAGGAACGGATAATAAACTATTTTCGATTTGACCTTCGTTCAAATAATACTCCAAAATAAAGGCTAAACACAATAATAGAAGGGGAATAAATTAAATTCCGCAAATATTTTGTGAATTAGGCGTGCAAGCCTATCTTTGCCGTCCGAAAATAATGGCGCGTTGGTCAAGGGGTTAAGACGCCTCCCTTTCACGGAGGAATCACGGGTTCGAATCCCGTACGTGCTACAAAAATATTTCCTCTCTTTTTGAGAGGTTTTTTTATGGTGACCATTTATGTGATACAAAGTATTAATACAAATAAGTTATATGTTGGAATGACTGAAGATCTGCAAAACAGGTTAAGGGAACACAATGCCGGGAAATCCAAATATACTGCCACTTTCAAACCATGGAAAGTTATATATTCTGAAACTGCTGAAAATTTTGAAACAGCCAGAAAAGAGGAAAAAGGAAAAGTATGATTTCTACATCTCGTCCATCCCGCCAGGGATGATATATTGGTAGTGATGAGAAATTGATGCTATGACACCGTCCGGTACGGACGGTATTTGGGTAGCGTTGGGTGAACGAATTAATCAATAAGTTCCTTGAAAATGTATCGTTCATCATATTCTATTTCAAATGCTTTAAGGAAGGAAATATATTCTTCCAGGAATGTTTGCTTTTTATGATGTTGCTCCTGGTTATGGATATAACGTCCTTTAGGTAACGGACGGCGCACGACTTTTGCTGGAGAAAAACCTTCACGCTAAAAATTAGGAAATTGTTGCATAATTAAATTGTCATAGCACAAATAGTTGCTTTGATAATAAATTAATGTCACCGCGCTGCGGTTTGTCGTTTATGTTATTGTAATTTTTACTATAGTAATGTCACCGCCCTGCGGTTTGTCGTTTATTGTATATTTTTCTATATTAATGTCACTGCTCTGCGGTTTGTCTTTTTTGTAATTGTATATTTTTCTATATTAATGTATCCAATCTGCGGTGTGTTTTTTATGTAATTGCAATTTTTACTATAGTAATGTCACCGCCCTGCGATTCCCTGAGGAAAAATCGTGAAAAACTATTGTTTTTTGGCACTATCCTTACCCTTCTTCAATAAATTATCCATCAGCCCCTTCACAGATTCCTTTGGATTCAGCCTGGTTTTAGTAGAATCCGGCACAGGATTCTTATTACCAGATAGCTGCTTTGCCAATTCCTCTTTGGCTGTATTGGTAGCTTGTTTTTTTATTGATGCAATAGTGTCCTTCACAGCATTGGTTACTACCTGTTTAGCGCTGTCAATTTTTGCTCTGGCAAAATCGGTAACCTGTTGTTTTAGTTGATCCGCCAGATTCTCAGCACCCTGCTTTAAATCTGTTTTTACAGTGGGGCTGTTGAAATATCCGCCCAGTTTTAGATTCAGGTTTACAGTCTCGCCTACTTTTAACGGCACTCCTTTATTATTTACCTGGCTTACCAGGCTATTTACCAACTGGTTGCCTTTGTCGCCCATTAAACTGCGCGGTAGTTTCATATTAATTATATATTGGAGTGATTGATCGAAGCCCTGCAGGCCTCCGATTTCCATATCGATTCCACTTACATTAACAGTAAAAGGTTTGATCAATAATTTCCCATTCGAAAATTCAAAATAATTCTTTACGTCCCTCAAAGAAATTTGTTCCAATGCCTTTACATTCAGTGTGCTGGCAATTTTATCCAGCGGTGCAAATTTGCTTAGAAAGCCTTCTATCAATAATAAATTTCCAATTCCTGAGAGGGTAGTCATATCAGGCATCATATTTTCGCCCAGTTTGCCGTTTAAGGATAAATGGGAGGTTAATTTGCCGGCAACGAATTTACCGATAGGCATTAGTTTCTGCACGGTGTTAAATGCATAAAATGTTTTCTGAACATCTACTCCAGTTACATCATACTCTAAGACGATATCAGGTTTTGTCTTGCTTATTTTGGTAGAATACAACCCGCTTACCATAATCGAACCATCCAGTGCATTGCCCTTTACGTTGGAGATAGCAACTGCTTCATCTTTTACTTTTAAGCTACCTGTCAAATTTTGAATATCTATTTTATCATAATGCAGTTTACCAATCGTGGTATTCAGCACCAGGTCCAGGTTAGCAGGCACTATGAAAGGAGCTGCTGTTGCACCGGTAGCTGTGGTATCAGTCGAACCCCCGATCCAGACATTCCCGTTTACATTATCCGCACTAAGGCTTAAAACTGCATTTAATGGCTTATTGTTTATTAAATAACTGAGCAAATTATTTACCTGTCCGCTTCCAATAAAATTGGACCCAAGGTATTGGCCGCTCAGGTTACTGATATCAACCCTTGCCGGGGTAAAAGATGTGAGGAGGTTATTTATCTTAATACCGGTTGGATAATCTTTCGCTGCATACAAAAAATTGGACAGGCTAACAGTACCGCCTGCACTAAATTGATCATATTGCCGCCTTTCAATATCCATTACATTTCCTTTTACATTTACATCCGCATTGAGCAGGCCTGATAGCCTGGTATCCTTTTCCAACTTAATAAATTGCGAAATTTTAGAAAGATCCAGTTTACCCTTCGCGGCGGCATCAATAAACATATTGCTGGCTGGCTTTATCACCAACAGGCGAAAATCAAATGGTTCCCTATCCATTTCAAAATGGGCCCTTACAATATTGATCACAGTATTATCTGTTTGCCCATTCGGATTATCAACCTTTACATTAAAATCGATCTGCTTCAAAGGCATCGGCAGATCCTGGTACTGGAAGAAGCCATTTTTCACCTGCATATCAAGATGGTAAGCAGGGAACTCCGTTTCGTTGTATATCCCTTTTACAGAGCCGCTGAAAGCTGCAGTTCCGCTTGTCTTAATTTTATCAAAATCACGCTGGTAAATAACAGGAACTAAGGATAGCAAATTTCTAAATTCTGCTGAGAGCGACCTGAATTGGATATCCAGATCATATCCTTTATCCTCCAGGTTTTTTATTGTACCCTTTCCATTGACCTTCACATCATTTACAGTGATCTCATCCGTATTAAACCTATATACCTTTGCTTTATTATCAACGACTATATCAGTGTTTACAACTGTTTTAGCATTGGTAAGATATGGTATGCCACCATAAATAACAGTTACTGCATCTGATTGAGTGGTTGTCCGGAGCGTAAATAAACCGGCCGTAAAATCACCCGTTCCCTGGTGGTTTAAATTAAGGACTTCGCTACTGGCACCTGCCTGTTCATCAATATAGCTTATAAAGCCATTTTTTATCGCATAATGTTGCAATTGCATTGTAAACGGTTTCTCCTCCACCGTAGGAGTCATGGTATCTTTTTCTTTTATAATATCCCAGTTTGCAAGACCTGATTTACTAACAATCGCGTGTATCCGTGGCGATTCAGCCACTATTGAATAAATATTCATATCCGTGCCCCTGATAAAACTCATAAAATCAACGGTCGCATTAAGTCGTTTTGCGGAAAGCAGGGTATCGGAAGCAAATGCATCAATTCCCAATACCTGTAAATCATCCAACCCTACGGATACTTTAGGAAAACTCCGAAAAAAAGAAATATTGACATTCGTAAAATCAACTTTAGCGTTGATGTTCCGGTTAATTTCTTTTTTTACCAGTGCAACAATTTTATTTTTAAATATGAATGGCGCTGCCAAAGCGACACATATCAGAATAAATAAAAACAGCAATAGTCTTTTTATTATCCTTTTTATCATTAGTTTTTTTTAAATAATGTACTACGGGAATTCCGGTGATAAGTTGAGATATTGATAAGTTGAGACGATCATGCATTTCAATCATTTGGAATATATCGATCAGCCGGGTCTGTCTTTCAAAATTAAACAATCTGATCGGCTTTCCCGGGTTTTTGCCGGAAGGAAAATACCAGGAAAGATTCACCAACCCTTACAAGAACTTTTCAGGCAATTGCAGCCTGCTAATGATTGGCAACTCCAGGTGACGATCAACACTTAATCTATTTTAAGACTGTTTCTGAATGTCTTTCCGGGATATCTATATTCTCAAATCCTTTATTGACCAGCCGTAGTTTAAATGCCTTTTGCACTTCATACTCACCGTGAACCAGAAATAACCTGCTTATCTTCTTTGCGTCCTGGCAGGCAAGAAACCGGCATAGATCCTCATAATCACCATGTGCGCTCATGCTGCGAATAGAACCAATCTCCGCATTCACCTCGTGGATTGCGCCGTAGATGTTCACTTCCTTGCTGCCCGCCAGCAATTTACCGCCCAATGACCGGGGTTCGCAATAGCCGGTAAATAAAATAGTATTCCGGCTGTTTTCAATATTATTACTGATATGGTGTTTAACCCTTCCGGCATCCGCCATACCACTTGCAGAGATGATCACAAAAGGGCCGTTACGGAAATTAAGTAATTTCGATTCTTCCACTGTTTTGATAAATTTCATTCCCCTGAACGAAAAGGGATCATCATCGGACTTCAACACTTTTTGAATGGTCTCATTAAAATACTCAGGATAGCTTTTCACGATTTGGGTAGCTTTTACACTCAGTGGACTATCTACAAAATATTCTATTGGCGGAAGCCTTCTTTCCAACTCCAACTGGTTGAGTGCATACAATATCTCCTGGGTTCTCCCCACGCTAAAGGCAGGCATGATGAGTTTGCCTTTTTTTTGTATACAGGCTTTTTCGATCCAATTTAAAAGCAGGTCAGGAGTGGTTGTCTGTACTTCATGTAAACTATTACCGTACGTAGATTCCAGTAAAATATAATCCGCCTGCGAAAATTCCTCCGGAGATTTTAAGATCGCATCGTTGTACCGGCCCACATCGCCACTAAAAGTCAACCTTTTGGTAATGCCATTTTCATTGATCTTCAGATGCACCGCCGCACTGCCAATGATATGGCCCGTATCGGTGTACATAACCTCCAGATTATCATCAATGGTAAACCAGCTGCCATACTCAACAGCTACAAAATTGTCCATCGCTGACAACGCATCGTGCGTATCGTACAAGGGTTTCAGGTATGGCAATCCTTCCTGCGCCCTTCTTTTGTTTTCATATTTTATTTCATTTTCCTGGATCCCTGCAGAATCTTCCAGCAACACCCCGGTCAGTTCCTTTGTAGCAGGCGTACAAAATATTTTTCCTTTAAATCCTTCTTTTACCAGTTTTGGTATCAAACCACAGTGATCAATATGCGCGTGGGATAATATTAAATGTTCAATATCCGCGGGGATAAAACCCCAACTGCGGTTCATCGAATCCGTATCCTTCCCCATGCCCTGGAACATACCACAGTCTAATAAATAGTTCTTGCCGTTCTTTAAGGTAAGCAGGTGCTTAGAACCGGTAACCGTTCTTGCTGCACCATGGAAAGCAATTTTCATCGTTCAAATATTTAGAAGTTAAAGGTAGCTAAAAGCGCCTGCCCTTATTAAATTCTGCCGTAATCCATCAGCTATTTATTTTTCAGGCGGTTGCATTTCAGGATTGGCAAGGCGCGGAGTTTCCTGTTCATTTTCCTGCCTGTGAATCCCCGGCAACGAAAGAGAAATTATGGCTTCATTATAAGTATATTTGATGGTTTAAGGTAAATGATCACATAGTGATAAATAAAAATAGGAAATGCAATTCAATTTTAGTAACTGATGAAACTCGAAATACTAAACCTGGCAAAGAAATATAATAAAGAAAAATACGGATTAATCAATTTTTCTTTGTCCGTTGAAAATGGAATTCTTGGTTTGCTTGGTCCAAACGGGGCAGGAAAATCCACCCTGATGAAGATCATTGCAACTATTTCACAGCCTACCAGGGGCAGTATTACATTAGATGGAATTGATATTACAAAAGAGCCAAACGCCATTAGAAAAATATTGGGCTACCTGCCCCAGGACTTTGGTGTGTACCCTAATTTGAATGCATATGAATTTTTAGCATATATTGCTGCGATGAAGGGTGTTGGAGGCAGCAACCTGAAACAACGCATTGAATTATTATTGGAAGGAGTAAATTTGACAGAAGCAGCCAAAAAGCCGATCGGCACCTATTCGGGCGGAATGAAACAGCGGATAGGCATTGCGCAGGTTTTACTAAACAATCCTAAAATTCTGATTTTTGATGAACCGACAGTTGGTTTGGATCCTGAAGAAAGGGTTCGGTTTAGAAATTTAATCTCTGACCTGGCCTATGACAGTATTGTTATTTTATCATCACATATCGTATCAGATATTGAAACCATTGCTAATGAAGTGGCCATTATGAAAAATGGCCATTTAATTACAAAGGGATTACAGGGTGATGTTATTGACCAGGTAAGAGATAAAGTTTTTGAATTGGTAGTTGATAATGCTGCGCTCCCCGCTTTTAAAGAAAAGAAACTTGTATTAAATTCCATTAGAAAAAAAGACAAATCGCTTGTCCGTTTTATTGCGGACGACCAAATCAATGGAGCCGTTCCCTGCCTTGCTACATTAGAAGACGCGTACTTATTCCTAACCAGGTAATAACAATCAATTGAATTCATATAAGAGCATCATTAAGGCAGATTATTTGCAGCGAACACGCAGCTATGGGTTTCTGGTAACCTTGCTGGTAAGTGTCTGCCTGGCTTATACTTTTGTTCCGGCAACGGGAGCAAACTATTCTACTGTAAGGGTTGGAAACTTTATAGGTGAAAATAACGCAGCATGGATTGGTCATGTAACTGCAATTATGGCCAGCACTTTTTTATGGTTATTCGGCTATTACCTCGTCAACAATGGCATCAAAAGGGATATCGATACCGGTGTCGGGCAGATAGTAGCGACTACCTCCATAAGCAATTTCAAATACCTTTTAGCCAAAGCTTTAAGCAATTTTTTTGTATTACTCACTATCACAGTAATTGTGATGGTGATGGCCTTAATCCTGGTGGTCATGAGGGGCAGAGATTATCCATTCGATTTTAAGCAGTTTTTCTTTCCGTATATCCTTACAACAATTCCAAGCATATTTTTTGTATCAGTACTGGCTGTGTTTGCAGAAGTCATTGCAGGCAAATACACCAATTTGCAAAATATTGGTTTCTTTATTTTGTTTATAATAATAATCAATATTACCAATACAGCCGGTCCCGGCATCCATTGGTTTGATGTTTTAGGTACCAGGGCTTTAACAGATGGCATGGCTGGTACAGTAAATAGCCAATATAGTAATACCCTGGAAAATGTATCTGTGGGTTTTATATTCAGCGATCAAATCAATGCTAAATATTTTATATTCCGGGGGACCAATTGGCCGGTTGATTTTATTTTGGGCAGATTTGTATGGATCGTCATCGCTTTTCTTATGCTGTTAATCGCCGGCAGGATATTTCACAGGTTTGATGTAAAGGAACGCGATACTACTAAAAAGAAAAGAAAGAATGCTGATATAATTGAAACCGGGCGTTCTTTAAAAGAAATTCATCTTTCCTCAATACCGGTTGCTACCACGGCATACGGAATCTGGCCATTCATAAAAATAGAATTTCGGATGTTAATCAGGAAAGGGCCTAAATGGTTTTGGGTAATAAACCTGGGTGGTTTTATTGCACTTTTCTTTATGCCGCTCACACCTGCGCATCAAATTGGGCTACCTGTATTATGGTTTTTACAAATCAACCGATGGTCTGATATTGTTACAAAGGAAAGATACTACCGGACAAACTATTTCACCTACGCGGCATATAAGCCCTTACAACGATTATTAACCTCTCAAATTCTTTCTGGCATTCTTTTGTCAACCGCATTCGCCTTCCCTGTTATTTTTCGTTATGTAATAAATGGTGAATATTCAACAGTGATCAGTATTATTTTAGGAGCGATATTTATTATATCATTATCTGTATTCAGTGGAATAATTTCCGGGGGTAGCAGGCTTTATGAAATTGTATTTTTTATGCTCACCTATGCTAACATCAGTGTAGCGCCAGGACTCGATTATTTTGGGGCTTTCAATCATGGTATTGCATATATGGCAATCATGTCGGGTATCATTTGCACTGTTCTTTTTATAGCATTCATGTTTAGAAAATTTGAAATAAGGAATCAATAATTATTCTATTTTGCCCGGGAAGTAGTATTTCATGAAAGTAACCCCTTCGCAAGGAACTACAGGAAGAATGGCTGAATTTAACGGTAAATTGACCCATGCCTGAAAGCTTCCTTATAATCAAAATATTAAACTTATTCCTGCGCCTCCATATGTAAAATAGCCATAATAATCTTTGGAGGGTCCGGAAGATATCAGGTTTCTTGCCTGTACAAATAAGCTGACCTTATTCAGGAGCCTGTTCGATTCTCCTGAAAAGCCGTAACCTGCCAACAGGTAGTTTAACAGGAAGGAATTTACTTTCTTGTTATTCAGGGCCATTAATCCATTTAATTGTGCATACCATTTTTTATAGGATACCTTGTTTTGCAAACCTGCCTGAAATTGATCCTTTAATGATATTATTGCCGGATTAATGGTTGCATTTAATTGAAAGCCTGCCGGCGGCAAGAACAGCACATTTAATCGAATGGTCCATGCTATTGCAGGTTGGTCAATCATCTTTGCTGCTAAATATGCAGCCGCTCCTTTTTGAGATTCCTTATCTTTTACATTCACGGAAAAAACACTGCCGCCAAAATTAGTCAGATAATTATAAATGTATTCTGATTGAAGTTTGCTCCATTCGGCCCCAACCGCTAACCGGTTATTAAAAAGGGCTGTATTTACCTGAATTGTTATCAACCTGTTTTTCAAAAAAATATTTGCCAAAGATGAATTGGGAAAGGTAGAAGGATTGAACGGGGAAATGGTAAAACCAAGAACAGGTGATGGGAAAAATTGGGATGGGTTTGCGACAGCGGGCAACCAGTTATTATTTGCATTGTTCCGGGTTAAATCACCGTATTCAAGTGACAGGTCAAAACGGTTCAATTTGTCGCCTGCATTAAATATATTCTTTATATCGAATACAATTCCCGCATATGGGTTGCTTTTAGATGCGGCAGTAAATCTTGAAATGCCCTTATTCAGCAAAAAAGCATATCCTGCATAACCGGAAAATATTTTATGGAGCGAAAAATAGAATCCCGGATTGAGGGAGGTCAGTTTTTGCCCGACGTTTATAGTGCTTCCCCGGGCAGCCGTTCCCCCGTACCCATCTTTACTTACAGCAGAATAGTTATAATTCTGCTTTTGTTGCAGGTAAGAAAAAACTGTGCTAAAACCAGACTGGAATTTTGGCCCGGATATAAAATTGTATTTCAGTTCATTCCGAAGCAGAAAACGGTTACTGTGCAGGACCGTTTCGGCGGTAGATGTTGATGTATGGTCGGGATTGCCAAACCCCAGAATATTGGCTACATATTCATTGTTATCATTTAGCCTGTCAGCAGCATATTCAATTGAAACCCGGATACTCAGTTTAGGTAAAGGCGCCCAGTAACCGAAAGCCCCTGTATGATAAAAGGGCAGGGTAGATCTTATTTCGTTTACGGCATTTACCGTGCCATCAGTATAGTAACCCGACGATGTTGTATCGCGATTCGTCGTTCCATGAAAGTAGCTGCCGGTAATGCCAAATTGTAATTTGGAAGAAAACCGGTAACTAAATTGTGCAAATGACCGAAAGTTCAACTGTTTTTGAATTGAATTAATTAATGTACTATCTTTTAGGTTGATACCAGTGTAGGTGGAAACGGTGGTGTTCCTGCCCTTCGGTGTAGTCAATTTATCGAGTTGAGCGGAAACATATAATTCCCATTTTTTACCCCCGGCCAATGCGGAGGCATGGGTACTGAGTAAATATCCGACCTTATTTTTTGAAGATTGTGTTCTTGCTATACCACCTGTTGTCGTAGAAGGCATATAACCATCTTTGTCCCGGATGATATTATATTGCGTGTTAAAGCTGAAAACAGCCTTTCCTGCGGCGAATTTATGAGTAGTAATATAGAAGGTACCCGCTTTAGAAAACGGGTAAAGACTTCCGTTCAGGTTGTTTCGCATAAAACTTACTTCTTCAATATCATACAGACTGATACTATTTATATCTGGTGTAAGAAATCCATTAACCACGAAAAGAAAATTATTGGCATCTGCTGCAAGAGAAAATACCCAGGGAAATAAGCCGTTTACGGCATCGAGAAAACTACCGGAAGGAAATCTCCTGAATTCTTCACCTTTAATAATGATAAGTGACACTGCGGCGTATGGGTTTGGGGTTCCAGGTTTTTGTAAAGCCATGCTATCCTGCGAAAAAGCAAATTTTGATATTAGCAAGGCACAGATAGTAAACAGTAAAAAATTCTTCATTTCAAAAAAACGGAAAATTTGGTCTCAATAATTTTCCGGGACAAAGGTAGGCAACCCATATTTAAACCAGTCTACTACTTTCTGGTGGGTGCCTCCCGTATATTTACTTTTTTACTTTAAATGACCAGGTGATAAAAAACTCCGCCACCAGTTCACCTCCCATATTTCTTCCTACAGACTTTGCTTTAATCGCCCTTCCTTCACCACTATTGATCGCATCCAGGATCGTATTATCAATTGCTTCACCATCTTCGCAGGTAAATGCGGTAATGCCTGTTGCCTTCTTAAAATAGGTACCTTCAATTCCTAATACGAGCATGGATACAGGTGGTAAACATTTATAAGTGTGCATCATACCCAGCAATCCGGTGCTCATTTCGGCAGCCATTGCAAGGCAGGCGAAATAAGTGGATCTAAACGGATTTTGTGAAAACCACTTATACGGCACGGTTACCATGGTTTTTCTTTCATCAATATGCTTTACCCTTACACCACTGAAAAATGCACTGGGTAATTTGGAAAATAAAAACATCCTGAATTTAACAGGATGCTGAATGAGTTTTATGAACCGTTCCTTATTCGAATTCATGATGATCAATTGTCAGTTTAATTTGAAATACCGGCGCTGAAACCAATCATTTCTCATACATCCCGGGGTCCAGCGCATGTGGGCTCCACATTTCTAAAAAAGACTGCACTTTGTTTTTGTCGTAGCTTTTTTTACCGTCTTCGAGGTACTCACTGCTTTGTGTATGTATGCGCTCTCCTCTTCCATTTAAAATAATAAATACAGGAAAACCAAAACGCTGCGGATATCCATATCGGGCAAATATTTTTTTATTCTCATTTTCTTTACTCCAGTTCAGGTGATAACACACAAATGAATTATTGATTGTGGAATCAATTTTCAGATCTGCTTCACTAAACCTGGCAAACTCCTTACACCATCCACACCAGTTGCCACCGGCCTGTATTAAAACATATTTATTCTCAGCCGCGGCCTTTTTTATAGCAGCGTCAATATCCTCACCCGCATTGGCTTTGGGATCATACAAATTCCGTTCTTTATTTTGTGCCATCACAGCCAATGAAAGGAAAGAGGCAACCAACACAAATAATAGTTTCATCGTTTGCTTTTTAACAGGTACAGATCTTATTGCTTGTTAACTTCCACAACGCAAATTACTGCATTCTTCTGATCATTTTCAGCTTTGAAACTGATCGTTCCGCCACTACCTGTTACAAATCGAACATTGGAAATGTCACTGCCCTGCAGGGCGTCCTGCACCTTGCCACCGAAATCGGGACGGGTACTTTTGCTGATGGCGGTATTGGTAGCATACCAGTCTACCGGTT
>JBDTWP010000118.1:0-15972 GCA_040006615.1 Ferruginibacter sp. | reverse complement strand
AGCCACCACCTGCCTGGTGAAACAAAAGGAGCCCTGACAAGCAAGGAGGATCGGGAAGAAACCAAAATGTTGCAGGAAGGAATTTATATTAATAATGCCGGCCTTGTTATCGTTGCTGCATTTCTTCCTGTTTTTTTTAAACGTTTAAAGATCGTTGATGATGTTATTATAAAAGATGTTAATGCAGCGGTTTGTCTTATTAATTTTCTTGCCACTGGTAATGAAAGGATGGCTGAGTTTGAACTGGTGCTTCCAAAGATCCTTTGTGGACTTTCGCCCGAATTTGTAATTGATACAAATATTCAATTCGGTGAAGGGTGGAAAAAAGAAGCTGAAGATTTATTAACTTCAGTCATCGAATACTGGAGCATTTTGAAAAATACTTCGATGGAAGGATTAAGGGAAACCTTCCTGCAGCGGGAAGGCAAACTGACATACCGTAACGATGAATGGCTGCTGCAGGTTGAGCAGAAACAGTTCGACATGTTGCTGGAACACCTTCCCTGGAATATCAGCATGATCAGGCATTCATGGATGCCACATTTGCTGAAAACAGAATGGACCTGATATTATAACATCACCGGGGATGAGTGATGAGCAATAGGCAATAGGCAATAGGCAATGAACAGTAAACCATAAACAGTAAACCATAAACAGTAAACCGTAAACAGTAAACCATAAACAGTAAACCATAAACAGTAAACCATAAACAGTAAACCGTAAACAGTAAACCGTAAACTGCTAAATGTTCTCATCTGCTGAAAAAACAAATCATCACACAACTGCCATACAACAAAAAGCGGTTGGCACTTCCTTCTTTAGAAAGGCAGGTGAGGAAAGTTTTTTTGGAGACAAAGCCAATCCCTCTTTTTTTAATCCGGTCATTCAAACGAAACTGAGTGTAAGCAGTCCTGATGATCCACAGGAGAAGGAAGCTGATGCTGTTGCGGATCGTGTGATGCGAATGGCAGATCCTGCGCCTGTTACATCAAATGAAAAGAAGGAGGAATTGCATCGAAGTGAAGAAGATACCGGCATCACCTATGAAGGAGAAACATCAAACCAAACTATTCAATGCAGGGAAGAAGCTGACGGAGAAATAGACCGCAAAGAAGAAAAGGAAGATGAAAAGGTACATAAAAAACCAATTGCCAATTCTGTTGCAATACAGGCAAAAGAAGACACTGAAGAAAAAATACATCCAAAATTATGCAGGAAGATTGACCGGTCAGCAGCATTGAATGATCCAACAGTGGAAGGGGAAGAAGGTTCAATGGGAAGTGACAATATAGACAGAAAAGCTATCTCATTATATCATTCAGATATTATACAGCGGAGTGGACGAGGCCCGCCGCAGGATTCCATGCAGTTCGGACAATCCCTTGCCTCTTCAAAAGGGGGTGGCAGCGCGTTGCCCGACAACACCAGGCAATTTATGGAAAGCCGCTTCAATGCAGACTTTAACGGCGTAAAAATTCATACAGGTTCCACAGCGGAAACCCTGAGTAATACGATCCATGCCCAGGCCTTCACGCATGGAAATGATATTTATTTTAACAGTAGCAAATATTCACCTAATACTGCTGATGGTGGTTCTTTGCTCGCACATGAGCTTACCCATACCATTCAACAAGGCGCAAGCAACAATAATACTCCAACCCAAAATAGCAATACAGCGGTTGCTGCAAAATCAACATTGCAACGGCAGCCAGCCAACCCGTCACCTCCTCCAATAAAATCTGCTGCAACACGGTCGAAACCGCATGATGAAATGCCTGCACAAATAAAACCCCCGGTAAGTGGCAGACCGAAATCACTCCGCGATTTCAGGAAAGAAGTGTTTAGTATTGACCGGAAAGAAGAACCTGTCGTTGAAGACAATCCAAAATCAGCAAATGAAGAAACAAGTATTCAGCCGAAAACTGAAATGAGTCATTTGAGTGTAGATGCAAACGGAAATCTTCACCATACTTCCAGTGCTCCTGCCACGCTACCTACAAATATTCTCCTGGCCAGGGAAGAAATAAAAGACAATAAAAACGAAGATGAAGATAGGATGGAATCATCTATGCAACCTGCGCTACAGAAGAAGGCCTGGTCCGGGTTGCAGCGAACAGGCAAAATCGAAACTGTAACGGCTAAAACTATATCAGATACTTATTCCGTTCAATCGCAAAAGGAATACCACGATAGTTCTTTGAATTATGAAACAGATGCTGCTACATCGGTCATGAGCAATGAAAAAGACCGGGGACCGCCTGAGGTAAGCCTGAAATCAAAGGCGGGGGAAGCACACATTCAACGTTCATGGTTGGGTGACGCATGGGATGCTGTCAGCGGATTTGTCGGAGAAGCGGCGGAAGTAATCGCAAGAGGACTTGATGCTGCGAAAGAATGGATACTCAGGAGGATCAGGACTTTCGTGCAGAATATTCCTGGTTACAACATTCTGGCGCTTATTCTACAACATGATCCTATCACCCATGAGCCGGTAGAACGAAGCGGGAGAAATATTTTGCTGGCCGGACTTCAGTTAATTCCCGGTGGCAGTTTATTCCAGCAGGTGCTTGAACGCGTTGATGCCATCAACGAAGCTGGTGCCTGGATAGATGCCAGGATGAGTGACCTGCTATCGATGGTATCAAGCATCGGCAACCGCTTTACGGAATTCATGGACCATTTATCGATAACTGATATTGGTAATCCGGAAGCTGTATTAGACCGCGTGGCCGAACTGTTCAGAGGCATCTTCAATGATGTTACAGGTTTCATGGGAAGGGCAGCGGTTGATTTCCTGGAAATGATCAAGCGCATTATGCTCCGGCTGATCGTTGATTTTGTCAGGACAAGAATTCCGCGGCTCTATCCGTTACTGTGTGTTGCTTTGGGCCATGATCCGGTAACGGGTGAAGATGTGCCCCGTAATGGCCATACCATTCTCTATGCCACGCTTGATGCAACAGATTCAGGTCGTGAACAGCGAAGGCAGATGGAAGAAACCGGAACATTTGACCGCGTTGCAGCCTGGATCGACAGGGGGATAGCTGTGTTCTCCACAGCGTATGTTCAGCTCAGGCAGGCATTCACGAATCTATGGTCTTATGTAACAATTGAGAACCTGTTTTCACCGATTGAAACCTTTACAAGGATCTACAATGATTTCGCCGCGCCGGTAGCACTTGTTGGAAATTTCCTCAGCGACCTTGCCATGGAAATTGTCAGGCTCATCAAAGAAGCTTTGAAGAGAAGGCTGAGGGATTATGCAAGAACGGTCAGAGGGTATTTTCTTGTCTCTGTGATAATTGGAAGTGATCCTTTTACCGGGGAAGTGGTTCCGCGGACTATCCCGAATATCATTCACGGTTTTATGAGCCTGATGGAAGGTGGTGAAGAACAGTTCAGGCAGATGGAAGAATCCGGGGCGATCGCAAGAACAACTCAAAGAATTGACGCTGCTGTTGCAAGGCTGAATATGACGCCGGGTTCCATTATCCAGTTGTTCATTGACCTGTGGAATTCTTTCGGCCTCCAGGATCTTGCACACCCGATTGACGCATTCATGCGGATCGTTAACACTTTTGGTGAACCCATCGGAAGACTGATAGATTTTGTGATAGAGATCGTAAAGATCGTTGTTCATGTGATCCTGGAGATAATGAATTTCCCCTTTGATCTTATTAACAACATCATCACGAGGGCGATGGCGGCCTTTGAACGGATCAAGAGAGACCCGATCGGCTTCCTGAAGAATTTATTGAGGGCGATCAAGCAGGGTTTCATCCAGTTCTTTGATCATATTCTTACACACCTGCTGAACGGCCTTACGGGATGGCTCATGAGTGAATTAAGGGATGCGAATGTGCCGGCTCCAACCGACTTCAGTTTACGAGGCATCATTGGGTGGGTATTGCAGGTGCTTGGTATCAGCATGGAAGCAATATGGGCAAAACTGGCTGCCCATCCAAGAATTGGCCCGCAGAGAGTGGCAAGAATAAGGGGTATGATCAGCAGCCTGGAGGGCATCTGGACATTTATCAAAGATGTACAGGAGCGCGGTGTGGCTGCTATCTGGGATAAGATACAGGAACAACTTACCAACTTATGGAGCACGGTGCTGGATGCGGTGAAGAATTGGGTGATGGAAAAGATCATCACACAGGTTACAGTCTACTTACTAGGCCTGCTTGATCCGACGGGTATAATGGCGGTGATCAATAGCGCCATTTCTATTTACCGGGCAATTCAAAGTTTCATGCGTTACCTGCGGCAGATGCTTGAAATAGTGAATTCATTTGTAAATGGCGTGGCGGATATCGCGGAAGGCAATGTAGCAACTGCAGCCACTTACCTGGAAAATACAATGGGCCGGGCGATGCCGATCGTTATAGGGTTCCTTGCCGACCAGGTGGGTTTGGGTGGAGTAGGAAGAAGAATTGCGGAGATCATTGGCAGGGTAAGAGAGATGGTGGACAGGGCATTGACCTGGCTGGTGAACAGGGCGGTAGATACGGGGATGAATTTGCTGGATAGGGCAATGGGAGCAGTGAGAGGATCCGTTGGTGGAGGAGGAACTCCAAGAGAAAGATTGACAAATGCATTAAGGGATGGCTTAGCAATTGTTAATAGGTTTGCAGGAAGAAAAATAGGAGCATTGGTATTGAGGCCTCTTCTTGGAGTAGTTAAATTAAGATATGGTTTAACTAGCTTAGATGTTGTACCCAGAGAAGGAAGGTGGGTAGTCAGAGGAGAAATTAATCCGATTGAAGAGATTACAAGCAATGCTGAAATAGAAGAGGGGCCCGAAGGAGGTCAGGCCAGAACCACAATACAGCAGCTTTTTGGAATTGCGAATGGGGAAATTATTATGCCGCAACCAAAATATGCGGGCACAAGATTAAGAGAAATATTGTCTCAATTCGAACCTGCACTTTTAAGCAATGACGTGGAACAAATAAGAGGTGCAATTCGGCTTATAAGAGGGAGAGATATGGATTATTCAGTATTCCAAGGTGCAATATACGCTCCTTTTATAGAAGATCAGAGTCAAGCAGTTCAGCAATTAAGAGCTCAGTTGCCTGGCACTGAATATTTTTTAAGTATGGAGCGTGGGGGCGCGATGCTGGGAGATGAAATAATATTAGAGACACAAATACCAAATCGAAGTATTCCCAGACAAGAAAGCGGGGATTATAGAGCTCAACAACTTTCAGATTTGAGAAGTTCAATAGCTCAAATTATGCAGGGAAAGGAAAATGATGAAATCACAATTACCATTTCAGAAACATCTGTTTCAGGAGGATCGACAACAAATCTTATTGGGGAATTAAGAAGAATTATAAGTAGCGGAAGATATCCTAGCTTGAAATATAAAGTTCTAGTGCTGCAACAAACTGCAACAGGTTTGGAAGAAACAGCAACAGGTACGATTTTGCGAAAGGTTGGAAAAGCTAATAAAATTCAGGTAGTAATAGCATCTACACCCTATATACTTGGAGAAGATGTTAATTATCAGGTTGCTCGAAACAACGATAATTCAACAGCACCTATCATTGTATTTAAAGGGACAGAAGAAACATTGATCGCATATAAAATTACACCTATTGAAGGTTCCACGGCTAGAGATGTTATAATTGATTTGGTAGATGGAAGATATCGGGGAAGGTTGCGAGGCATATTGTAATATATTTAAAAAATAACAGGTTATGTCAGATTTTTTAACAATTCCGGCACAGGAATATATTCATTTGCCATCTATAGGAGATTATGCCAAGTGTAAATCATCCTTTGATATGATTAATTATTCATTAAAGCAATATCACAAGGACGCTAAAATTAAAGGATTTCACCTGATCATTATAAAAAATCAGGATGATATAGAAGCTCATTACATTGAAACCTCATTTAAAGATGTAACCAACGATGTATACCCTTTTCTGTATCTTTTTATTCAACCTGTTTTAAAATATGAAGAATTGGAAATTATAACTAAAGAATTGAATCTCAGGATAATAACTTAAATTAATTAAGAGCAATGTTCTAAGATAATTTAATTAATTCACTTGCTAAGAATATAAATTGTACAAATTAGAAGCAAGTCATGACCATATGTTTTTTGGCGAATCATCAAATGAAACTTATTTCCAGCCCAATATCGCTATTCAACGTAAATGTGAAGAATGTGCAAATGAAGAAAAAAAGTGCAGCGTGTTGAAGATATAAACGAAGAGGATAAAAAGGTGATTCGTAAACGGCATTTTCACTTTATTAAAAATATTCATTTACTATTGGAGAATAAAAACCCTGGAGACTAATCACATATTCCCTTGCAAGAAAAAATATAATTTATGAAATCATCTTATGCCCGTCGCTACCGCCGAATTACCAAACCTGTAAAATCAGAAGGCAATTTTTTTAAAAAAGAAAGCCACGAAACCTTTTTTGGAGAACCTTCTCATGAGCGCTTCTTTCAGCCCTCCATCACTTCTTTCCCATCACAAAGTATACAACGAAAATGTGAAGAATGTGCGAATGAAGAAAAACAAGTGCAGCGGGTTGAAGATAAAAAAGAAGAAGAAAAAAAAGTAATGCGGGCAACGGATAAAAAGGAGGAAGAAAAAGTACAGCGCGAACCTGAAAAGAAGGAAGAAGAGAAGGTTCAGCGTGCACTTGAAAAGAAAGAAGAAGAGAAAGTAATGAAGATGGGAGACAAAAAAGAGGAAGAAAAAGTACAGAAAAAAGAAGCAACAGCCCCCGTTGCTCAGTCATCAGCCACAGCCGCTTCCTACATCAGTTCAATTAGCGGTAAAGGGCAAAGCATGAATAGAGGAATACAGACTTTTTATGAAAACAAAATGGGCGCCGATTTCAGTGATGTAAAAGTTCATACGGGAAAAGAAGCCGCAGAATCGGCTAAAGATATACATGCACAGGCTTATACTTATGGTGATCACATCGTATTTAACGAAGGTAAATACCAGCCGGAATCGGGAGAGGGCAAGCATTTGCTGGCGCATGAGTTGGCACATGTAGTGCAGCAAGGTAAAAAAAATGGATTCAATAAAATAAGCAGGAGAATCGGGGACGGGCATGACTTCCCGGCTACCAGTGCCTTTTCGCGAAACGTACAATTAGAATCTGTTTTTGATAACACCGCAACTGTTTCATCAGGTAGTAGCGGTGCACATGTTACGCTGATTCAAAATGCCTTGATCGCTTTGCATTATGAATTACCCAGGTTCGGTGCGGATGGTTCATTTGGTGATGAAACACGGAGAGCTGTAAGGGCATTTCAACAGGATGTTGGATTATCAGTTGATGGCGTTGTAGGATTTCACACAATAGATTTTTTGGATAAGCGAAGCAGGGGTGCCGAAGTTGCACCCCCTGCGTTGCCCGTAGTAGCAAATACGCCATTTAATACGGCCAATGCCATTGTACAGCCAGGAGCAGTACCAACCCATCCCTTTACGGCAGGCGTATGGGGAAGTACCTTTGAAGAAAACATACAAGTCACCATGAATGTTTTTAATAACGGCGGTATCTGGCAGCCTGTATTGAGAGGAGTAATTGGGAATTATTCATTACAAAACAGGCTTTTGGGCAGAACAGAAGTAACGGGTCCCGGGGGTAATACAACGGCAGCCAATTATTGTCCACAGATAAATGATCTTAATAGTTTAACACTCACTGCCGGTACCACATGGTTTATGCGTTCAGCTGTACTCGCTCATGAAAGAGTACATGCTGAAAAATTAAGGACATCGTTGATCGATCCATCCGTTATTAATCCATTAGAAACAGCTATTGAAGCAATAACTACACCAGTCACTTTGCTTGCACCTAATGAAGCGATGGCAGAGCTCTTTATTCGAAATGACCCTCGCTTTACAACGGCAATAGGGACTGCGATGGCAAACTGGACTGCTCAAATTTCTGCCTCCCTGGCAGGTGACCATAGTGGGGGCACAGGACCGGCATATACTGCTGAACATTCGATCGTAGATCCAATGATCAGAAGAATTTGCCGCCACGCAAGGACGCAAGGCTGGGCTCACTGCCCCCCGCTTTGTCCTTAGTTATTTAAGCAATAGTTTGTTTTAAAAATGACAAATAATAAATGTAGCCGGTTTTTGTTACTATTTTGTACTGGTATCGGTTTATGTATTAATGAAAATAAAGCACAAAAAATGGAAACAAAAAAACCACAAAAAACAGCATATGAATTTTCTTTGCCGGGGAAGGACAATCACAGGCAAAACTGGCAAAACCTTTTTTCTGTTAAGCTGAAATATTCTGCCCAGGCAACTGTCCTTTCAGGTATTGATATTGAAATGCTGATCCAGTACAAGGGGAAAGATGATTTTACTGTCCATAATCCGCTTTATTTTATTCTATACATGTTCACCGATAAAAGAGGAAATGTTTTAGAGCTGATTAAAAAGCCCCGGATTTTATCAGTCAATAAGCAGGGACTCATTGACGAAACCAAAGATTTTGATTTTACAATCAAATTTGTGAAAAGGAATAACGCGATCGTGAATCTTCAACAGGAGGTAAATAGGTGGTATATTGAATTCAAGGAGAATTCGACAATGAAATACTCCCTGAATATTTCTCCTGATATTAAAAACAGGGAGGGTAGGGGAACAAAATTGGCCCGGGGCGATTATCAGATAAGGTATAGTTTCTCGATCGTTCCTGTAAATGAAACGAAATATGATGCATTGACAAATCAGTACAAATCATTTGAAATCACTTTTACCGAATAATGTACGTGACAGGTACTTGCTATGAAAAATTATATAGAAATATTATTTTTATTTATCCTGAATAGCGCGCTATACCTTTCCCAAAGAAATCGCCCAATCATTTGCTGTAGAATCAGCCATCGATGACTTAAATCAAATTATTGTCCATTCTCATGCAGGCTAAGGTTTATTTATTCACCAAAACAATCAATAAGAAGTTTTGAAAGGTGCATTTTTTATATTATCTTTTTCAAATGCTTTACCCGATTAATAAGAATATCACTCCTGGCGACGCAATTGAATCTGCATTAAATGATTTGCGAAGGATCATTACACAACGTATGCAATCGCATTTTAACCAAAATGCATTTGCTATACATGATTGGCTGGCGGAAAACTTTGGTGACCATTTATTTAAACTGCAAATTGTAAAACATCTTCCGAAACTTCCTACGGTTGATGAATGGATTATTTTGATGCTTGCGATCGTGCCACACATTCAACCCAATTTTTTTGAATCCATTATTTCAGCGCATTTACCTTCGGGTGGCGACTTCCCGGAATTTGGCGGTTTAAAAGGTACTAACCACCGCGGCTTGCTGCCTACAGGCGAAACCGCCCAGTTTATTTTAGCAGGGAATGATATTGAAATAAGGTTGGAAGTACAGCAGTTATTTGCGGAAAATCATTTTTTTTATCGCGAGGGCATTTTATGGCTGGAACCTGTGAAAGAAGGCGAACCATATATGAGCGGCAGAATAATCATAGCAAATGACTGGCTTGATAAGATTTTACTGGATAAGGAAACAGCGCCCCGTTTTGGTTTGGATTTTCCGGCGAAATGCATTTCTACCAGCATGCTTTGGGAAGATGCAGTGCTCCATCCCCAAACCCTCCAACAGATAAATGATATACAGATATGGCTGAAACATCATCATTTATTATACGAAGACGAAAACCTGAAAAGAAAAATAAAACCTGGGTACCGTGTTTTGTTTTACGGGCCTTCGGGTACGGGTAAAACATTGACGGCGACATTGCTCGGAAAACAATTTGACAAAGATGTTTATCGGATCGATCTTTCTCAAATAGTCTCCAAATACATCGGTGAGACAGAAAAGAACCTGGAGAGTGTTTTTAAAAAAGCAGAATCAAAGAACTGGATTTTGTTTTTTGATGAAGCGGACGCCCTGTTTGGTAAACGCACCAATGTTCAAAGTTCACACGATAAATATGCCAACCAGGAAGTGAGTTATTTATTACAAAGAGTTGAAGATTATCCGGGCCTTCTCATTCTTGCTTCTAATTTTAAAAACAATCTTGATGAAGCCTTTATCCGCCGCTTTCATGCGCTGGTGCATTTTCCGATGCCCAATGCCGGTGACCGGTTGAAATTATGGCAAAAATCCTTACCGTCAGGCCTCCTGCTTGAGAAATCTATTAACCTTATTGAACTTTCCGCTAAGTATGAATTAAGCGGCGCTGCTATATTAAATGCAATTCAATATGCAACGCTGCAGTGTTATTCCGCCAAAACCGATACCATGCATGGCAATCACATCCTGGAGGGTATACGTAAAGAATATATGAAGGAAGAAAAAACGATATAGTTCTGATCAGCGCCTGGTAATCCTTGTCTGGCTGCTACCACGTTTTAGCAATGAATGATTATCTTTACTCATTCAACCAAAACCTCTTGTATGAAAAGATTATGCTTCCTCCTGTCACAAACAATATTTCTTTATTATCCCCTTTATAGCCAGCAAACGGATTACCTTGTTCCAGATGCTGAAATGGCAACTGTCCATCCCGCCTGGATCATGCAGGGCAATATTTATGAAGTGAATGTTCGCCAATATACCAGGGAGGGGACTTTTAATGCATTTGCAAAACACCTCGACCGGATCAAAACAATGGGCGTTCAGACATTGTGGTTTATGCCCCTAAATCCGATCAGCAAGGTTGACCGCAAAGGAACACTTGGCAGCTATTATGCCGTATCTGATTATACCGCAATCAATCCTGAATTTGGAACTATCAATGACTGGAAACAGCTGGTTCAATCTATTCATAAAAAAGGAATGAAAGTCATTATTGACTGGGTGCCTAATCATACCGGGGCAGATCATCACTGGCTAAGGGAGCACCCGGATTTTTTTGTAAAAGATAGTACAGGAAAAGCAGCCATGGCGGTAGATTGGGCAGATACCAGGCAATTGGACTATAAGAACCCGGTGATGCAGGATAGTATGATCAACTCCATGAAATACTGGCTCACAAAAACAGCCATCGATGGATTCAGGTGCGATGTGGCCTGGAATGTACCCGGCGCTTTTTGGATTAAATGTATTTCACAATTAAAGAAGCTGAATAAAAACATTTTCATGCTGGCAGAAGGTGACAAGCCCTACTTAAGCAGGAGTGGGTTTGATGCCGTTTATCCGTGGGATATGTTTCACATGATGGGAAAAATAGCTTCCGGCGAACGGCCTGCATTTGCTTTGGATAGTATCAGGCTTCAAGCAGATTCTGCATTTACTAAAAATACCATAATGATGTATTTTACCAGTAATCATGATGAGAATAGCTGGAACAAAGCTGATTATGGAGTATTTCCCGGGCCGGTTCATGCCCCCTTTGCTGTATTTACACAAACCATGGCCAGGGGTGTTCCCCTGATCTACGGCGGGCAGGAAGAACCCGTATTAAAACCGCTTGAATTTTTTGAAAAAGATCCTATGAGTTTTGGGAAATTTCAAAGAGCCCGTTTCTATAAAACCTTGCTCGGCCTTCGTAAAAGAAACGTTGCACTTTCTGCAGATGGCTCCTTTAGAAAGATTGCTGTAGGAGATGAAAAAGCTTTGTATGCATTTGTACGGGAAAAAGCAGGAAAAAAGGTATTTGTCATCCTGAATCTATCTGCTATCGAACAGGCTGTATCTGTGACGGATAAAACCTTATTCGGCAATCCCTACAATGTTTTTATGGGCGTTAAAGAACCATTGAATAACAAACAATGGATGATTGAGCACTGGGGATATGTTGTGTACGAGTACACGCCCTGAATTCCTCCCACACGAGTTGAAATCACCCTGGTGTATGATTGATTAGTATTAGTCCTTGTTTACTTCCCGGCACATCCCCTGTAGCCCCTCCATACCCCAAACTGCCTGAATAATGGGGACCGGGCAGGTGAGAAAACGCTTGAACTGTGCAGGAAATTTCAGGTCAAAAAGTCAGGCAGATCGGTGTCCATTTAGAGCATATTTGACCATTTTACCCGGTTTTGGCCTGTTTGGGCCTGTTTGGAACACATTTTTTCAGGCAGTTTGTTTTACTCAGGATTTGTTCTGCTTTTACTCTGCTTTTACTCAGCTTTTACTCTGGTATTGGAAATTGCCCGGAAATGCCATAAAGGCAGTTAATTAAAATAGCCCTGATCTGGTAGAAGCCTTACCCGGTTTTGAGTTGTGACCTATGCCAGATAATAACCAGTTATAGCGCAGTATATATCTGGTATTATGTCAGGATTGATTTACATCCGTGGGCAGTGTCCTCATCGACCACGACAATGAAAAGGAATTGATAATTTCAACATCCTTGGTTGGTGCCCCCACCGGTCACAACAATGAATTGAAAGTGATAATTTTCTTGTTTTTTAATGGCTTTTTTATTAAATTACAATGAGAAATAAACTATGCGAAAAATACAAGACCAATGGTTTTTTTTAATAAAAATGCTTAATGCTTCCCCCACCTTTATGAGAGGATTACGAGACCTTTATGAGACCTTTATGAGAGGCTCTGCCATAGGAACCCCTGGGCTAATCCATACCTAATCCGTATCTGACACTGGTTTACCCCTTCTATCACCGTCTGGCCATTGGAAGGAGCCCTTAGTACAATTGCAGAAAATTGAAAAGTATTTTTATCGGGTTTGGGCGGCAAGCTCCATTGAAATAGAAGAGATGCCAGTTTGTAAAAACAGCAGCATTCCAAGTGCTGCCGCTAGCCGGTGGCGACAGAGGAGCAATTCATAGCGTTCAACATCTGCCGCAGCACTATTGTTACTCCATTCTCCTCATTGCTTTTTGTTAAATACCGGGCTGCATTTTTAATTTCGGGATGTGCATTTTCCATCGCATAACTGAAGCTTGCCTGTTGCATCATTTCGAGGTCATTGAGGTAATCTCCAAATACCATCGTTTCATCAATAGTGATACCATATTTTTTTTGCAACACTTCAATAGCTCTTCCTTTGTTGGCCAGTTTATGTGATAAATCCAGCCAGATGCTACCCGAAACTTTTACCTGTAACTCATCTTGCTTTTGCCTGAAAAATGTATAGCTGTTTCCTTCAGATCCCGCCATGTCACAGATCGCTATCTTCAAAAATCTGTCATTGTCCACTTTCAATAAATCATCCACCACTTCATACCTTTCGCAATACATTTGTACATTTTGGATAAACCGGGGCGTTACATCCTCAACGTATGCCCCCTTTTTTCCGCAAAGAATAATATATGCATCCGGTATTTTCCTGGCTACCAGCAATTGCTCTTTTACAACATCCTGCTCCATTGGCTGCACCAGTAAATCTTCGCCCTGGTACACCACATAACTGCCGTTTTCGGCTATAAAGATCACATCATCCCTGATGGTTTCAAACAGGTTTAGCAGGTTAAAATACTGCCGGCCGCTTGCAGCGGCAAATAATATTCCCTTCGCTTTCATTTCATTGAAAACAGGGTAGAAGTCCGGGCTTAATTCATGCCTGGCATTTAACAACGTGCCATCCATATCCGCTACCACTAATTTTATTTTTGACAAATCCATATGCTTTTTTATATCTGGAAATACCGTTAAATTAAGTGTGAACTGGTAAAATTGAATTTTCCATATTTTCACAATTGACCATTCACCATTCTCCACAGGAATGCAAAAGTCCGGTAATTTTGAAAGCTAAACACATTAAATTCAACATAATACTGATTTCTTAATAATTACCGCAAGTTTCGGGTTTTAGGGAACAAACGGAAGGAATATTTTTGTGTCCTAAATTTAAACAATATGTCGATACAGGAAAACATCAATTACAATCGTATAGCCGCTGCGATTGATTATATTCAAACTAATTTTAAAGATCAACCCGATCTTGATGAAGTGGCAGGAAAAATTCATTTAAGCGCCTTTCATTTTCAACGACTTTTTACGGAATGGGCAGGAGTAAGCCCAAAAAAATTCCTGCAATTTCTAACGGTTAAGCACGCCAAAGAAATGCTGCAGGAAAGACAAGCCACCTTATCGGACACCGCTTTTGAAACAGGGCTCTCAGGTACAGGGCGCTTACACGATCTGTTTATAAAGATAGAGGGAATGACCCCCGGTGAATTTAAGAACGGCGGTGAAAATCTTTCCATTAATTATAGTTATGCGGAAAGCCCGTTTGGAAATATACTGGTTGCTTCTACTTCAAAAGGTATATGCTATATGGCTTTTTCCGATAATGAATCAGCATCATTGCAGGAACTTAAAAATAATTTCCCCAATGCGAAATACAGGCAGATGTTTGACCTTGTTCAGCAAAATGCCTTGTACATTTTTACGCACGACTGGGAGAAACCAGGGGCAATAAAGTTGCATTTGAAGGGCACCCCATTTCAATTAAAAGTATGGGAGACCTTGTTGAAAATTCCGGTGGGAAAATTATCTTCCTATAGCAATATTGCAACCGCACTTGACAATCCAAAAGCATCAAGAGCAGTAGGGTCGGCCATTGGTGATAACCCGGTCGCATTTTTAATCCCTTGTCACCGGGTTATTCAATCAACAGGAACCTTCGGACAGTATCATTGGGGAAACATCCGGAAAACAGCAATGATCGGCTGGGAAGCAGCAAAAATCTCCCTGGCAGTTTGATCAACAGGCATATAAGCAATAAGCAATTAGCAATTACCAATGGGCAATGGGCAATCATTCACAATTCACGATAAGAAGACAATGGAAAATATACAATCCAAACTTACTGCCGTTAACTGGCAGGTGGTAACAGCACAAATGAATGAAAAGGGATATGCCATCCTTCCCGGATTTTTATCAAATGATCAATGCGGAGAACTCATAAGGAATTAT
Source organism: Ferruginibacter sp. (assembly GCA_040006615.1). GTDB lineage: Bacteria > Bacteroidota > Bacteroidia > Chitinophagales > Chitinophagaceae > Ferruginibacter. The sequence goes on along the minus strand of JBDTWP010000118.1, from coordinate 1,094 downwards.
GATAACGCCACGCTGTACAGAAAAACTGTTGTGATGGAACGCTATCGTTTTGGATCAGGAGAATACAAATATTTCAATTATCCGTTGCCTGGCATAATCCAAACAATAAAGGAAAATGTGTATCCTCAGCTTGCTCCAATTGCAAATGGTTGGATGAATGCATTAAAAACAGGCAAGAAATTTCCGGTTACCTTTGAGGAGCTTCAAAAACTTTGTCACAGCAACCTGCAAATAAACCCAACCGCATTAATTTTGAAGTATGGAAAGGGGGGACATAATACCTTACACCAGGACTTGTATGGTGAAATATTTTTTCCCATTCAACTCGTATTATTTTTAAATGAACCGGTTGAAGACTACACCGGGGGAGAGTTTGTATTGACACAACAAACACCCCGGGCGCAGTCAAAGGCAATTGTGCTTCAACCAAAAAGAGGAGACATGCTTTTGTTTACCAGTAATTTCCGGCCCGTGAAAGGAAATAAGAGATATTACAGGGTAAACATGAAACACGGTGTAAGTGAAGTACTGGATGGGAATAGGCATACACTGGGAATTATCTTTCACGACGCTTTGACCTGATAATAATGATCCGGCACGATTCAATCAGTTCATTCGAATTATCATCACTCGTAAGGAGGGGCCTTATTATTTTCGGAGGGAACAGGCGACTGAAAATTTACGGGAGGTTGAACTGCAAGTCCGGGAAGCGAATGAATATTAAAAACCGTGTATTCTTTACTGCAGAAGAGGAAGCTATTGCTGAAGGTTACCGGCCCTGTGGCCATTGCATGAAAGTGAAATACAAAGTTTGGAAAAACAAAACAAACCCTCACTTTCCGCCCGCTCCGAAAGAGAAGGTGCTCAATGCCATTTGGTTAAGAGATCAGTCATATTATTTGTGCAATATGAATAATTTTGTTGAAGGAATGTGTCCACCCGAAGCCACGGACCGCATGTATACTTCACAAGCGGTAAAAAGGTGAATCTGCCATTGCAACCTGGGATCAGTCCGCGGCCTGATCTGGTAAATAATTGCAACGCAATTATCCTTTATTTCCGCAGAATTGTTTTTCGAAGCAGCGCAAATAAAA
>JBDTWP010000117.1:0-16291 GCA_040006615.1 Ferruginibacter sp. | reverse complement strand
CTCGACGAGAAGGCTGTTGATGGATTTGTAGATGCCCTGGTTTTAAAGACGGGTACCATTGATATATCATTTAATGCGATTGGACTGGAAGACGCACAGGGAACCCCAATAGTGGAGATGAGCCTGGCAGACTTTGTCCGCCCCGTACTGATCGCCATGAAGACACAGTTTATTACATCCAGGGCAGCAGGGAGGCATATGATTAAGAATGGTTCAGGCGTAATATTATCTATCACCGCAACGCCGGCAGGCAAGGCTTATCCGCTGGTGGGAGGTTTTGGCCCGGCATGTAGTGCCATTGAAGGTTTCTCGAGGAACCTTGCTTCGGAACTGGGGCCATTTGGTATCCGTGTTGTTTGCCTGCGATCTGCCGGTTCCCTTGATTCGGCCGTATTTCTTGATGCATTAAAAAACCAGGGTTCGCTGGCAAAATTTGCCATCCAGGACCTTGAGAACGATACAATGCTTCGAAGGCTTCCGGTGATGTCTGAAATTGCGAATGTTGCTGCATTCATGGTTTCGGACCTGGCAAGCGGAATGACGGGAACAGCCGTAAACGTAAGTTGCGGAACCACCAGGGATTAGAAAGCAATTCCAGGGAACCCTGGTAGTATCCATATCACCCGGTGCAAGGGGAGAATAAATAATTATTAGCGATGGTAGAAGTATTTAAAACCAATGTAAACGAAAAGGATCATGCGAATATGCTGATCGATCAGATACACAAAAACTTTATTGATTATAAGGCCAATTTTGACCTCGAAGATTGTGACAAGGTCTTGCGTGTTAATTGTAAGGGAGGATCTATACAAGCCGGCTTCCTGATCAATCTTCTGAAGGATTTTGGATTTAGTGCAGAAGTGTTGCCTGATACTGCACCCTCTCCTGAAAAGCGATTGTTGAGAAATATCGTTGAAGACTGAAGGCAGAAGGTTCATCGTTCACAATCGATTGTGAATGGGCAGTAAAATTAGTAGTTGCTGCCATGGATCATTAACACTGACCCATCCACCATGAACCAGCTCTTACCCTTCGCTCACCCACTCTTTGGCAGCAGCAAGTTCTCCTAAAGTGAACCCTTTCCACTCACCAGGTACTACAAAGCCAAATACATCTGAAAATTTTCCCACGAGCTTTTCATTTGTTACAATGGCGATCCGATTCCAATGAGAATAATGCTTTAACCCGATCATAAAATCGTCGACCCAGGCTCCCAAAGTAAAATTACCTACAGGGGTTTCGAGCAATAACAGGTAATTGATCTTTCCCGTACGTTTTAATAATGCAGCAAGTGCCGGCTTTAATACCTCTTCCAAATCCTGCTTTGTAACTGCCCCGGTTGCCCTGATGCCTACTACATGTGGGGGAAGGTCGTGCAAGATTGATAGCATAGTCTTTAGTTTATGATATAAAAAACAAAGTTCATTATAAATAACCAGATTTTCATTATATCGTTTTCATGTAAGTGGAGACTTTCCCGCAGGGAGGTTGTGACAATTTAAAAAAAAATCGCCAATACCAGCGAGGTCAACGCTGCGATCAATGTACTGATAAAATTTACTCCATCATTTTTCAAATATTTCTTTCTTTCGAGTGTAGCTCCCAGGATGGAATCCGCGATATTGCCAAGGTTGCCTGCGACCAGGATGAGGTAAAATTGCTTATTCCATCCGGCGCCAATTGCATACACTGCAGCTATTAGTACGGTTCCAACGATACCAAAAAGAATGCCTTCAACGCTCACAACACCATTTTCCCCTCTTTTGTCCTGTTGAAAACTGAGCATGTTGAAAAACCCTTTTCCATAGACGGTTCCTAACTCGGAACTAAGCGTATCTGCGGTTGCTGAAGCCAGTGCAGCAGCCATCATTAGCTGGAATAATTCCCGTTGCCCTGGGAAAAAATATGATAATAAGCCAGTTATACCTGCCACAGCTCCGTTTGCAATTACCTGGTTTGAAGTTCTTCGCCCTTTATTTTTTTCAGCGACGCCCAATTTTTCTTTTGTATCCATTTTCCAGGCAGTAGCTATTGTGCCAAGCAGGAAGAATAATCCAATCATCGTAATGCCTGTGAACCCGGCCCCTAAATAAATAAAACAACCAATTACTCCTCCGGTTATTGCTCCATACCGGGTTAATTTATCCTTTTTAAAACTGAAGAACATCGCAATTATTAGAATTAACAGGAATATCCAATTGGCATTAGTCATGACTGTAAAATAGGGGATACGGTTTATAATGCAAAGGATAAGGCGTCCAATTTTTTTTGCAGGGAGCATATTTGAAATGATTCTATTTGCTTTATACCGGTGTGGTTATGCAAGACAACGGGGGATGCCGGATGGTGGATCCGAATTTTAGTTAAAGCAATGCTTTTGCTTGCATTTCTGCATTTAATTTCCTAAACTTAGCATTTGGAAGCTTAGGAGGAAAATTTCAAGATTCAGTAGGCCTGAAATTTATTTATTATTAATTATTAAACGCTAAATTATTCTTATGCTCAATGAAATTGCTGTCGAAACATTCAGGGGAAGCTTGAAAGGGGGCCTGATAGAACCCCAGGATGCCGGCTACGGAGAGGCTTGCAAAGTCTACAACGGGATGATCCACAAACACCCACGAATGATTGCCAAATGTGCAAACGTGGCGGATGTAATCCGATCAGTCAATTTTGCCAGAGATAATGATTTGTTGCTGGCAATTCGTTCCGGCGGGCATAACGCGGGGGGATTAGGCCTTTGTGACGACGGATTGGTAATTGATCTTTCACTGTTAAATTATACCCGTGTGGATCCAGACTTATCAACCGTGCTAGTTGGCGGAGGCTGTACACTGGGTGAAGTGGATCATGCAACGCATATATTTGGAAGGGCCACTCCAAGCGGAATTGTTTCCACAACAGGTGTGGGTGGGTTAACACTTGGCGGTGGTCTTGGCCATCTTACCCGTAATTATGGGCTCAGCATTGACAATCTCTTATCTGTAGATATGGTATTGGCAGATGGAAGTTTTGTAACTGCCGATGCTGATCATAACGCTGACCTATTCTGGGCAATTAGGGGAGGTGGAGGTAATTTCGGTGTGATTACATCGTTCCTGTTTAAACTATACCCGGTTGATATGATCTACGGCGGTCCGATGTTATATGAATTAAGTGAAACGGAAGAAATAATGAAATGGTATCACAGCCTGATTAAAACAGCACCGGATAATCTAAACGGATTTTTTGCCTTTCTCACTGTACCACCCGGGCCTCCCTTCCCTGAACATCTTCACCTAAAGAAAATGTGTGGTGTTGTATGGGCCTATACCGGGCCATTGCAAGAAGCGGAGGAAATATTTAAACCGATCCGGGCATTCAAGACTCCTGCCCTGGACATGGTGGGTACTTTACCATTTCCAGCTTTGAACAGCATGTTTGATCCGTTGTTAACTCCAGGTTTACAATGGTATTGGCGGGCCGACTTTGTTAATGAATTGCCGGATGAGGCGATTGCCGAGCACCGGCGGTTTAGTGAAACAATGCCTACGATGCTATCGCAGATGCATTTGTATCCCATAAACGGCGCCGCATCACGGATAAGTAATAAAGAAACCGCATGGAATTACCGCAATGCTACCTATGCAATGGTGATAGTAGGTGTGGATCCTGATCCGGCAAACAACGACAAAATCATTTCCTGGACGAAGGAATATTGGGAAGCACTTCACCCATATTCAGCCGGTGGTGCTTATGTGAATTTCATGATGGACGAAGGGGAAGATAGGGTGAAAGCGACTTATGGAGATAATTATGAAAGGTTGGTTCAGATCAAGAATAAATATGATCCTGATAACCTGTTCAGGGTGAATCAAAACATTAAGCCCGGGGTAAAGCAAGCGGTACCGGAAATTGCATAAAAAAGATATTGGTGCACCGGGCTGGGTTCAGGCAGGTGTACAAATAACAGTAGCGACCTACGCAATATTTGCATTGGTAATTGCAAAAAAACAGTGATCCTGTTCAATTCCGCTTAGATCAAAGCTTTCGCTTAAGGGGTGCCAGTGTTTGCATATGTTAAATCACATGCCTGTAATTGTTTTTTTCGCCGGATCTATGATCTTCCTCAATGACAGATTCACCTTTTTACCCGTTGTGAAGTATCAATGGTTCGGTAAGTTTTTTATTATTCAAAATGGGTGCCAATGCATAAAATATTTAAACAGGTGTATGATGAAATGGATCTGTAAATATGGCTTTAAGAAATTTTCTGATTTAATAATTGATCCTTATTTAAATTGCAGTTTAATTAGTTCGGCTAAAGCCGAAAGAAGAAATTATTTCATGTAATCCTCCAGCTAAAGCTGGAGGCAATTGATGTAATCCATCAGCTAAAGCTGGAGGCAATTGACGTAATCCATCAGCTAAAAATTAATATTAATACGTATTTACCATCTCTATTCAATGCTATGAATCGAAGTGAATTTTTAAATAAATTGTCGATCGTATGCCTTTCTTTTTCCCCTTTTATTAAGAAGATAAGGATCGTTGATTTCAATAGCCCATTGCCGGGTAAGCAAACTCAATTATGCCCTGCAGCGCCATCCATACCTGTTCCGGGTACCGGTTACTTTATTGACATGCATTGCCACCCAAGCCTAAAACTTTACCTGTGGGGAAAAAGGATGTGGAAACAACATCCATCAAAAAAGGGTAGTAATATCTTTAATTTACAGGTGGATGTAACAAAGGTCATTGCAGGTAATGTGAGAGGATTGCTTGCAGCGCACTACCTGCCGGAAAAAGGGCTGAGGGAGGAGTTAAAAATAGTACGTATGTTATTTCCCATTTTAAAAATTTTTGCGCCCCGTTTCAGTAATAAGATTGAAGAAGGCAATTGCACTAACTTCAGGCAGCTTTCGGTGATGCTGGATGAATTTGAGCAACATGTTGAAATCGCGAATAAAAAAATGGGAATAAAAAAAACCGGAAAAGATGTCATAAAGATAGCCCGGTCCTACAGGGAATTTGAAGACAATATCAATGCCGGAATCATATCCATAGCCCAGACCATTGAGGGTGCCCATGCCCTGGGGAGGGAAATGGGCAATGATCCGGGGGAAAGTCACTTAGCCAATCTTGAAAGGCTTTTTGAAAGAGGGATTTGCCTGATCACCCTGGCGCATTGGTTTCAGAATGATTGCTGTTTTCCGGTAGAGGGGATGCCTCCATGGAACAAGGCCCAACTTAAATTCAATTGGAAATACGATCCGGAATCTGATGATAAACCTCTCACGGCTATTGGAAGAAGTATCGTGATAAGGATGATGGAGATAGGAATGATTGTAGACATAACCCACCTTACACCTATTGCCCGCAGCGAAGTTTTCCTGATAAATGAGAAGTTTAACCGGCCTATTGTGTTTTCTCATGCAGGGGTACAAAGTTTATTTAAGGGGCCGAAAGAATTTGAAAATTTCAGATTCTACTGTGCAAACGATGAAGAGATTAACAACATTAAAAAATGCAATGGTGTGATTGCTCTCATTTTTATGAATTATTTCCTTGTAGGAAGTGATAACCATATAAAGGAAAGCAACCGAAAGCAAATGGAAAATGGCATTGGTTATATCATAGAAACCATTCAGTATATCCGAAAACAAACCGGCACTTATGAAAATATTGCCCTGGGTTCAGATTTTGACAATTTCGGAAATTCACCGGCGGATCTTAAAGATTCTTCTTATTTTCCTTTACTATTGGAACGGATTAAAAACATACCATTTATCAGGGAAGCGGAGGTAGATATGATAACGCAGGGAAATGTATTGCGTGTTCTCAGGGAGGGTTGGAAAAGATAGCAACATCAACTAATCCCAATTAAAAATAATGATATGCTTGCTTTTTAATGAAATAATTTCTATCTTTTAATCCAAAAGTCAGGAAATAAGAAAAAAATACCTAAGAAATTACCAGGAAATCAGAAGGAAATTAAAAGGAAGATGGCATAATCCGGGAAATACCCAATTGCTACAAGCTGCCGTTAATATTCATTCCAGGGATTTTTGGTATTCTTCCGGAATATATTCGAATCATGGAAATTCATTAAACAAATCCACATAAAATAATAACTGTTTATTTATGATAGATGTTTTTATAAGCTTTTCAACCCGCGGGGGTACAGACCTGGAATGGATCGTTTCATTAGGGAAGAATCTAAAAAGTTCCTACAAATCAATGTATGGCAAAAATGAGCTGGAGATTTGGGATATGAGTAAAAATGGGCCAGGAGAAAATTTTGTGGATGAGATCAGCAAGGCGTTGAAGGAAACCTTATTGCTCATTGTTGTAATGGATCCATCCTTTAACAATAACGTGCAGGTGCTGGATGAAATTGACAAATACCAACAAGCAAGAACAGTGGCGGGGGAACCGGTACTTATTATTAAGATAATCAAAAACAGGGGTGATAAAGATGCAGAATTAAGGGCAGTGGTAGATAGTAATTTACTGGTATCATATTTTTCTACGATAAAGTCAAATAATATAGAAGAACAATATAAGGAAGGGTCAACAGAATATAATGACGAAGTCGGAAAAATTGTAAAAGAGATCAGGAAGCATAAAGTGGAGCAGCGAAGAAAAATAAATTCTCAGAAATTGCTGAACCGGCTTGCGGAACTTAATGATATTCCTAAAATTTATGTTGCTTTCGGAGACTCCAATTTAACCGATAACAGGTTAAAATTTATTAACGAACTAAATGGTACCATCATAAATAATAAGAACGATAAAATAAGGGAAGTTAAAGTTATACCAGATGATTTTACCATACAATTCGACTATGAGGCTTTAGGCGAGCTGTTATGCGAAGAAAACCCTTATAGGGAAAAATGCCTTGATGCAATGCTGAATAATTGCAGGGTGGTTATTTTACCATTTGAAAGCGACAAAATCGCGGAAGCGGAAAATTATTTAAAAAGAATAAAATACCAGTTAAAGGATATTTGGGTTAAGGCGCTGGATTTAAAAAAAGAACTACCGGTACATATTTTACTAAATATCCCGGAAGTGCTTTACAAAACTGATGAATTTAAAAATGAGTTGAATAATCCTGCGTACGCCGGTTATAAAAATATAAAATTGGTAAAAAATCAGATCATTACCAGTTTTATAGAGTCATTTGTGGAGGATTTAAGGAAGATCGTAGATCGCCCGGAACCTGGTCCAGAAATACCAGGCCCAGCTCCCGCAATTGCGGATCTTACTCCTGAAATCCCTGGTGATATTCCAGAAGATAGCCCAATAAATATTTATATTATTGAGTATAACAATGCTCCCCGGCCGGATATTTCAGAAGAAGAATTAAATGAAGAAGAAATCAACAGGGCAGATTTGTGGGCTTATATTGCCAGCCATAAATTTACGTTAATCCCCAGGTTGGACCCGGATGCAGATTTTAGTTTTAGTGAAGCCAAACAATATCAAAATGATTCTTTAAGCCGAAGCGATGCAATAATAATTTACCGGGGGATACGGGAAAATGATCAATGGTGTAAAAAACAACAAGCCGAAACCTATAAGGCAATACTGGAACTAAAAAGGGAAACGCAGAAAAAAGATATACTTCGGGCCGTATATATTTATCCCAAACAGAAAAAACGGGAAAGAGGTTTATATTCCTGGTGTAACTATAATGTAATTATTGATTATCCAACAGAACTTGACGCTTTTTTATGGAATCTCCGAAAACATTAATCTCTTCCATTTCGGAAGAATCGGCGCTCAGGGATACCCAGGTAGATGAGTACTTTACAGATATAGACCCCGAGGGTTATGAGGCGGCCGACAGAGCAGTACAGGAAAATCCTTATCCCGGGCTTCGTCCGTTTAAGACAACGGAATCAGTCGTTTTTTTTGGCAGGGAAGGGATATCCACAGAGCTGACGAACCGTTTGGCATCATGCCGTTTTTTGGCAGTGCTTGGCTCTTCCGGAACGGGAAAATCGTCCATAATCAGGGCGGGCCTGCTACCTGTACTGGAAACACTACCCGGTAAGAATGGCGCCTGGAAAGTGGCCATCTGCAGGCCGGGTAAAAACCCCTTTGGCAATTTAGCAAGGGCTATTTTTTCAGCAGGAATAGCACCGTTATCCAATGAAATGGAAGTATGGAAAGTCTTGTCGAGCAGTTCTTTCGGATACCAGCGGTTATATGATTCCATTAAAACTTCTGAAACGTATAATACCCTTATAGTTGTTGATCAATTCGAAGAATTATTCCGATACAGAAATGATTATGGGGTTAGTGGCCGGAATGATGCCGCGCTCTTTGTTAAGATGCTTATCGAAGCGAGCCAGCATGAAAAACTGAATACCTACGTAATAATTACAATGCGATCCGAGTACCTGGGGGATTGTGTAAAACTGCCACAATTGGTAGACGCTATAAACAATGGTCAGTACCTGGTTCCACGATTAAAGCCCAGCCAGCTTATTGATGTAATAACAGAACCAGCAACCTTTAACAATGCAAAAGTTGAAGAGGGTTTTGCGTCTAAATTAATTGGTGAGATCGGCGATAGCATGGACCAGCTTCCTGTGTTGCAACATGTGCTCAGGAGGGCGTACGAAGAAGCGGCAAAGAATCCGGAAGACGGGGAAATAATACTCAGGTATAAATATTATGTTAAGGTGGGTGAAATGGAAAGTGCCCTCGACATGCATGCCATGGAAGTATATAACGGCCTGACTAAAAAACAACAGGAATATTGCAAAATATTATTTCAAAGCATTACTGACAGTTCAACGGACGGCAGGGGGATCCGGAGGCCATTATCCTTTTTAACCTTATTGAATATATGCAGAGAGCAGGAAGCAAATAATTATAGTGAGGCCCTGGTTCGTAGTGATCTTGAAATGGTAATTAACAGCTTTCGCAAAGACACTGTTAATTTTCTAATGCCACCGCCGCATGTTCAGTTGTCAGATGATTTAGAGATTGATATATCCCATGAAAGTTTAATGCGGATATGGAAAGTTTTACAAACCTGGATGCAGGAGGAAGCCAAGGACGCGAATTTATTAGAGGAACTGCTTCAACGGGATGAAGACGAATATATTAAAGGTGGCAAACTAGTAATTTATAAAGAGTGGCGACAAAGAAAACAGCCCGGGAAATCCTGGGCAACATTGTACAAGACTCCGGATTCCACAGTTTATAATTATAATCTCAAATTTAACAGTGCGATTGCTTTAATTGATAAAAGCAGGACTAAACAAAAAACCGGGATAATTACATTATTTATTATTGTAATGGTTATTTTAATAAGTCTCGGTTACAGTTATGTGAGTTCCCTTAAAAAACGACAGGTAGAGGCTAAAAACAGACAGTTACAAACTGATAAATTAACAATAGATGCCAAAAATACTGAACTCCGCAATAAACAAAATGAGTTGGCGGGCAAAAATATTGAGCTTGCCAGGAATCAGGAAGAGTTGTCGGTAAAAAATGAGCAATTGACTAAGAGAGAACGGGATTTAGAAGAAAAGAATAAGACAATAACCAGCCAGGCAGAAAAATTAACAGATGAGAATGATCAAAAAAATATTGCTTTAGCTACTTTATCCAAAACACGGGACTTACTGCAAGAAAACAACAAGAATTTAAGTGAGACCCAGGACTCTCTTAAAAAAGTATATGATTCTGCCGCCAGCCTGAGAAACCTTGCTTTGGCTATAAAAAATTCTGAAAAATCACTTGCCATCCCAACGTATGATTCGCAAAGAGAAAATGTGAAGGCTTACCTTGCTTTAAAGGCGTATCTGTATTATCTGCAATCAGGAGAGGAAGAAAATAAAAAGTTCCAGCCCCAGGTATATTCAGCTTTATATGACGCTTTAATAAATAAAATTCTACGGGACACGGTCAATAGTGATGCCTGGCGGGTCACATCATATAAAAATGGCCTGGATAAATTGGCCTATGCTGTAATTGCCAGTTCCCAGGACATGCATTCAATTAGTTATTTAACGGCGGAGGATAAAAAGTTTTATTCCTTTGATCTCGCCAATAAGAAAACAAATGTAATAGACTCGCTAACCATCGGTAATAAACTGGTAGGTGTAGAAACAAGTGCCGGTGGCAGGTGGATTGCTGTAAATACATTGAGTAAAAAGCTTCTGCTGATCAATAATTTTGACCAGCGGCGCAATACGATCGACTTATCAGGGATAGTTCGTAGTTCCAAATTTTCGGTTGATGGGGGTACCCTCTACACTTATACCCAGGATAGTGTATTAACCACGATTAATCTGGCGAATAATACCAGGTCAGGTAATAAAATTAAGTTCAAAATAGAAGATATTGCAGTAAGCAATACCCATATTTATGGATTGACAACAATTGGAGACGTAATTGAATGGGATAGAAATATGGCTACTGATCCCGGTAAGATCATTAGCCCTGGTAATGAAAAATCTATCAGGGGAACTGTGATAAACTGCACGCCCGGAAACGATTTAATTGTATGGGGAAATGAGAAGGGACAGGTTTTTTATATAAATAAAGAATTACAAAAAGCGAAAGAGGGTGTACAAAAAACACAATACCTCGCCAGGTTTGGAGGCCCTGTTACCAGCATTGCTTTTGATAACTCATTCAGATTGGTCGCCGTGGCAAGTTATGATAAAACAATCCAGGTTTTTAATCTTCCAAATTTGCAGGCAGAAGTTCCGCTTATTCTTAAAAATAATGAAGGACCCGTTACTTCGGTTTTCTTTCAAACCGGGAAAACAGGCAAAGAGAGGTTGGTAGCGGTGATCAGTCCCGGGACATTAAGGTTTTATTCAATGGATTTAGAAACACTTGCATGTAGACTTTATGACTTTTATAAGGATAAACAACCATCCAAAGAGGATAGGGAAAAGTTTATTGGCAAAGAAGAGGAAAATAAAAAAGTAGAAATAGAATGCAAACCAAAAAGCATCAGATAAAGGGAAAAATAAAAAATTACATTTTTTTATTATTATTTGTGCTATGCACCAGCAATAGCCAGGGACAAATCCCATGTCAGGATAGTTTGAATTTCATAACCAAGGCATATAATGACGGAGAATGGAGCAGTTGCAAAGATGCTTCGCTTGGTTTCATCAGAAATTTTCCGGTACAGGATGCCAGGTTATTTTCATCAAAGTCCTCCAACCGGCAAAAATATTCACCGAATTGCCAAAACAGTATCCCAAAGGTTTATTATTACCTGATAAAGTCATATTTAAGGTTATTTGATATTGATAATGCGGTTCTTTACTATCGTGAGGCGATTCTGAAAGAGTATAATATCGATTTTGATTCAACAGATAATAAACTAATGACTGGTTTCGGGAAATTAACAAAGTATTCATTTAGTATGTATTTAGGTTCTGTTTCTACCAATCTGAAAGAATATAGAATATTAAATGAATTTAAATTAGGGACCGTATTTGGATTTGGCCCAAATTCATACGTGGAATTATCTTTTACAAAAAGAATCTTCAATCACCGCTCCGATCATCGCCAGGGAATTTTTGGTAAACCCTTAAAAAATAATGCGGCTACATTTCCTACATATAACTTTTCATTTAGTGGAAATGACCGGTTTTTTGACATGGCGTATTTGAAAAAATTCCTCCTTTACCAGAACAACCTTAATGATCTTTATTTTTCCGCCGGGCTATACATTAATTATTATTTAAACAGTCAAATAAATGATTATGGGATAACGATCAATAATTTTAACCACCGTGATACGATCAACTCTAAAAATTATACAGTAAGAAATGACAGAATAGATACGCTGAATATCCATATGGATTTAAAGGCGATTTATAAGGAGCGGTTTAACGCCGGACTTTTCGTAAGCTATGGTAGTATTACTAAATTGAGAAAGGGATATGAACTGTTTGCCGAATTAAGGTATACTATTGGCAAAAATTTTAGTTACAGGTATTTTGACTTTAGAAACTATAAGGTAGGGGTAGATTATTTCACGATTGTTGTAGGAATTACGAAGGGCTTTAAGAGGATTAAGGTAAAGAAAATTTTAGACCCGTTGTAATTATTGACGTTGGAATTGTATTGCTAACAACCCGGTATCCTGCAAAACCCAAATAAATATTTTCATAAGAAATTTCACGATAATAAATGGTCAAAACATACCGTTTTCATTTACCCGGCAGGTAATAATATGGAATTCAGCAAAAATATTAATACAATGCTCTTGTTGGTGAGCGGGGTGGGCTGGACACTTGCTTATATTCTCATAATCTACCGTTCATTCCGGGATAAGATCTGTGGCATGCCGTTCTGGGCTCTTTCATTTAACCTAAGTTGGGAGTTTATTTTTTCTTTCGTATTCATCTTAAGAAAAGAAATTCAGTTTTTTGTCAGAGTGTGGTTAGTACTTGATCTGTTGATCCTGGCGGCTTATTTATTGTATGGTAAAAAAGAATGGCCCCCAAATATAAGCAGGAGATTTTTTTACCCTTATTCTGTTTTTGTTTTCGTGGATAGTTACTTATTTGTGTACCTGATGTCGTTGGAACTGAATGATCCAAGAGGGGTTTATACAGCTTTTATTTCGAACCTGCTGATGTCGTTTCTTTTTATCTCGATGCTTAATAAAAGGAAAGGCCCGGAAGGGCAATCTATTGGCATAGCATTTTTCAAAATGGTTGGGACACTTGCATCAACAATATTATTGGGGGTGGAATCTCATTTTGTTTTGTTGCTGGGAATTAGCATTTTTGTTGTTGATATGGCATATTTTATTTTGCTGGTTTCTTATTATCGCAGAGCAAATATTCACCTGTTTGCGGCCTGGCGATGACGGTAGGATGCTGTGAATTCACCCATCGGCCCGGTTTAGAAGAAAAATGCAGGAATCACCAACAAGAATGATATTCTTGAATACAAAACAAACTTTTTATACTCGTTTTCTGCGGTACTTGACCAGTAGTTTAACACCCCAAACAGGAAAACTGCATTTCCCAGGAAAATAAAAAGTACATAACTATACCGCATAAAATAAAAACCTACGATTGCTGCATAAATTATACAACCCATGCTTAACAGGATGGCTATTAAAAAAGATCTATGAATGGTAAATAATATAGGAAAAGAATTTTTCCCCATTGCACGGTCTGCCTCATAGTCATGGATATCCAATATAATTTCCCTACCCAGGATATGAAGAAAAAAAGCAATACACGTATAACTGGTAATGGACCATTCAAAATTTCTTAATGTAAGTAAGATGCCCAGACCAGAACAGGTTGCTACCAATATGTTCGCAATGATTCCATTTTTATTATTTATATAGGAATACACCGATAAAATAAATAGCAAAATAATATTAAGTACCTGTTGAAAAGAAGAAAGTAAGGTTGTTAGCAATAAAGAAACGGAAAAAAAACAGCAGGATATAATAAGTACTTGTTTCCTGGTCATTAACCCTGAAGGGATCAGGTGATCACCTGGCATGAGGATATCCTTTTTATGATCACAATATTCGTTTATTGAATAGCCGAAACTAATTGTAGACAATACAGTTAATCCCAGTATAAGCGCATTAATTGTATAATGATAATTATATACTGAAATCCCCCCGGTTATTATGAATGCAATAATGGAGGTTTTTATCCTGACCAGTTGAAATATCCTTATTAGTTCATAAAATACGCCTGATTTCTTCACTGGAATACTTTTTATTTTCCCTGTTATATATTTAACCAAAGCTGCAGTATGACGGCAAGTACACCTGATTTTTTATCCAATGTCAACGGTATATAAATTTATACATATTTATTGTGTTAAGATAATTTTTTGAATCAAATTAGTCAATTAAATTCTATAAGAATGGATCCGGTTTTTGCATAAAACAATTTTTATCATAGATCCAAACCTCTTTTCACTAATTTTCATTTAACTTCATCGGTTAATAATTCTTTATGCTTTTCAGAAGGTTTCGAAAAATAAAATTGTCCTTACCCGTTTTGCGGCTGGTGAGACTGTACCCGGGTGTACCCCCTGGCAAGGATCCTCCAGCCAATCTTTCAAATGCAGGAAATTCTTAAAATTATTTTCAGGCAGCTTTTTTGCGTATCAATATTATTAAATTCAACGTATGAACCGGATTGACAGATTGTTTGGAATTCTGACCCTGTTACAATCTAAAAAATATGTAGCCGCAGAAAGAATCGCGGAAAAATTCGAGATAAGTGTGCGCACGGTTTACAGGGATATTAAGGCTTTGACCGAACAAGGTATCCCGGTTAGTTTTGAACCAACAAAAGGTTACTTTATCGTAGAGGGATATTTTTTACCACCGGTAGCTTTTAACTCTGCCGAAGCCAATGCTCTTTTATTGGTGGAATCCGTGGTGTATGCATTTACTGACAAATCCATACAAACCCATTATTCCAATGCCCTGAATAAAGTAAAGGCCGTACTCAGGCATTCTCAAAAAGAAAAACTGGAAAAACTTACGCAGAATATCAAGATGCAATTACCCCCCTGTTTTACCAATGATTATGAATATTTATCGACGCTGCAACACACCATTTCAGCTAAAACTGTCATTGAATTTGACTATAAAAATACCAGGGAAGAAGTAAGCCGGAGAAAAGCGGAACCAATCGGCCTTATATTTTATGCGATGAGCTGGCACCTGATCGCATGGTGTCACCTTCGCCAGGACTACAGGGACTTTAAGGTATCCCGTATCTTGAGGATGAACAATACCGAAATGCCATTTCAGAAAATGGACCATATTGAAGTGAACGATTTTATGAAATCCCTGCCGGTAAATTATTAAACTATTTTTGAGATAAAAAATCACACTGCCATAGGGTTGTCAGTGGGGTATCGTTATTTTGCAGGATAAAACAAAAATTAACCATTATGTCAATGATTGAAACTTTTTTAAAAGAACTGCAACAGGAGGCTAAAACTACCCGTAAGATGCTGGCATTAATACCGGATGATAAATTTCAATGGAAACCCCATGAAAAAAGTATGTCGATTCAGCAATTGGCGACACATATTGCCGAATTGCCAGGATGGGTTACAATGGTGTTAACTACCAGCGAACTTGATTTTGCAGCCAATGATTATTCACCAACTATTATCAGTTCTACGGCCGGGTTACTTGAACTTTTTGAAAAGAACCTTGCGGATGGTAAAGCTTCCCTGGAAACAGCAAAGGAAGAGCAGCTTGATGATCCCTGGACCTTACGCAGTGGTGAAACAATCTACAGCACTTCGCCAAAGGGTGAAGTAATAAGAATGGCATTTAGCCAGACCATACATCACCGGGCTCAATTGGGCGTGTTCCTGCGTCTTTTAGATATTCCAATACCCGGCAGTTATGGTCCGAGTGCCGATGACACGAGTTTTTAATCTGGAGAATGGCGTGAATGAGCAATGGTCAATTGGCAATTGGCAATGAGAAATAGATACTGATTAAATTTTCACCATTCACCATTCACGCCATTCACTTTCTAAAACTTCCCCTCTTTATTTACCAGGTTAAAGAACTGATCCAAATTGCTTCCAATACTCTCTTCAAAAGCAACCTTTAAATCTTCGGGCTGTGGATGTTTATCTTTCCATTTCTGAAAATAATATTGCATTGCACTATCTAATTTCTCTCTACCCACCGCGGATTCCAATAAATACATCCACACGGCAGTCTTAATATAGGAAACAAGTCCATATTCCTGGCTCCCCGAAAATTTATCCGCCGCCGTTTCCATCGCTGTTTGCATGGGTATCTCCTTTAAATTATCATAAATCAGTTCAAGGAATTTATCCGCGGGCAAGGATTTCAGGGATGAAGGCAAATCATTTCCAAAAATTGAATTGGCCCGGTATTTCTCAGCTTCATACCGGAATTGAAAATAAGTATTCAACCCTTCATCCATCCAGGCATGCGCTCTTTCATTGCTACCCAGCATACTCATAAACCAGTTGTGGCCAATCTCATGGGCAATTACCGCATCCAGGGTTTCAATTTTTGCATCCGGGCTGGTGATCAAAGTAATCATCGGGTATTCCATACCACCACTTGAATTATTCGCGGGACCTTCCACCACCTGCACTACCGGGTATTCATATTCTCCAATCCATTGGCTATACTTTTTTACCCCATCTTTTATATAATCGATACTGTTGTTCCAGAGGGTATTATTCCTATTGTGATAATAGCTAAAAGCATCAATTATTTTACCGGTACCTAATTGCGCGGTATCAAATTGAATTACAAATTCCTTAT
>JBDTWP010000116.1:0-16313 GCA_040006615.1 Ferruginibacter sp. | reverse complement strand
CTAAAAAACTTTAAGCCTGCATATAAAATGGAAGACGCAATGCATGTGCATTCGGAGCAGGATTAGTTTGAGTGGGGTGTCAATATTTGAGTTATTAAAAAGTGCCTGTTATAAAACATGCAGGCAAAGTTTGAAATGCAGATTTGGTTTATTAAACCGAACAGGATTTAATTATTAATCTTTTAAAAAAAATTATTATGGAAAAATCATATCAAAAACTAATTCAGGGAAATAAAATATACGCTGAAACAAAAAAATTCAAGGACCCTGAATATTTTGAAAAATTATCAAAAGGCCAAACGCCGGAATAT
The DNA here is from genome assembly GCA_040006615.1 of Ferruginibacter sp. Lineage (GTDB taxonomy): Bacteria > Bacteroidota > Bacteroidia > Chitinophagales > Chitinophagaceae > Ferruginibacter. Next base: position 16,002 of record JBDTWP010000116.1, on the reverse strand, counting down.
TTGTGGATAGGGTGCAGTGACAGCCGTGTACCCAGCAATGAAATTACCAGTACGCAAAGCGGTGAAATTTTCGTACACCGTAATATTGCCAACCTGGTAGTGCATACGGATACTAACTTATTAAGCGTGTTGGAGTATGCGGTAAAATATCTGGAAGTAAAACACATTATTGTTTGCGGGCATTATGGCTGTGGCGGGATCAAAGCTGCGATGACAGACACCTCCTATGGATTTGTAGATAACTGGCTCCGGAATATCAAAGATGTGTATCATAAGAATGAAGATGAACTGGCGGCTATAACAGATGAAGATGACAGATCAAACCGGCTTTCGGAATTAAATGTAATTGAACAGGTACGTAACCTGGCAAAAACAACTATTGTGCAGGAAGCCTGGAGTAAAAGGGAATTGCATTTGCATGGATGGGTATATGGTTTAAAAGATGGATTGATAAAAGATCTTAGTGTAATACACGATGGGCAGGAAGATATTGACAATATTTACAGATTTAGCATCAGCGGGACAAAACTTAAAGATCCGGTAAAATCGAAAGCTGTGCCGGCAGTAAAATTATCTTTAAAGAAGGTAGCAATAAATCATAAGATCCAGCGCGTTAAATCAAAAGGGAAACCTTACACAATTAGTTAATATGCACCAAACCAAAGATATTCATTTTGACGAAGAACAGGTATTGCATGAAATAAAGCACTACCTGCCTTCGCAACAGGCATTAAAGGATTTTATTCATCATAACTCCCTGCATGCCTTTCAGCACATGAAATTTTATGATGCCATTTTCAAGGCTTCTAAAATTTTTGGCATCCAGGTGCATTTGCAATTGCCGGAATACCGGGCACTGTACAAAACCGGCCGTATAAGGGAAGATATTCTGCAAAAACAGGTTGCCGGTAAAACAGGCAATGCGGCGGATTGGAAAGACAGGCTGCTGAACAAAGAATATGACACCATCAACCAGCCACGTATCGGACAATTGCGAAAGCTGTGGAAAGAAGTGTATCATCTCGATTTAGACAATAAAGTACATCCGCTCCTGTTCCGCATTCTTTGTGGTTTTTTAGACCAGGGTATTGCAATTTCAGAATTCCCTTACGCCAACAAGAGTTTTACTGAAAGTATAAAAGAACTGGAGCAAAACAGCTTCGTCAGCATTTTTAAAACAAAAAATGTCAGACGGCAATTTTTATCAGGCAATTATTCCATAACCGGGCTGCTGAAAACTATTGTTGGCAACCCGGCCTATTTTGAACAATACCTGTTTGACCAGCATTTTGCCCATCATGGCTGGAGTGGTTTTATTTGTGCATTAGAAGATAATCCCCAAACATTGTTCGACAACAAAAAGATCAGCTTCAAAGAGCTAGCGGAGCTGGAATTACTGATGGAGTTGGATGCATTAAATTATGAACTGGGTAATGTATGGCAGCCATTGGCCGGTCATGTTACTGCGTCATCGGTTGACTTGTTAGCCGATGTGCCACAAACAGAACTGGCCGAAGTAATAGAACTATGGCAGGATGCATTTGAATGGAGCTATTATGATTCGGTTTTGAAAGGAATATTGGTTTCCAATAAAAATAGAGAATCACGGCTTAACGGGGTTACCAAAATCATCCCATCAGTGACGAGTGTCCTTTCCCTGCAGGCTATTTTCTGCATCGACGAAAGGGAAGACTCGATACGCCGGCATATTGAAGCAATTGATAAAAGTGCTGAAACATTCGGTGCTCCCGGATTTTTCGGTGTGGAGTTTTATTTTCAGCAACAAGGCAGTAAATTTTATGACAAACTTTGCCCGGCTCCGGTAACACCCAAATATTTGATTAAAGAGTCTAATGCAAAAACACCCAGAAAGGAAGAACTGATCTATACCAAATATACACATGGCATTTTATCAGGATTTTTTTTAAGCATCAGTTTTGGTTTTTGGGCTTTTGCAAAAAAAATACAAATGCTGTTTCGTCCAAAAATGAGTCCGGCTATTTCAAATGCTTATGGGCACATGGATAAACAATCTGCTCTTACCATTGAAAATAAAAGCCCGGCAGATACAGAGAATGGATTGCAGATCGGTTATACGCCAGATGAGATGACCACAAGGGCTGAAGGATTTTTGAGAGGCATTGGCTTAGTCAAAAATTTTGCACCGATTGTTTACATTGTTGCGCATGGAAGCAGCAGTGCCAACAATCCGCATCACGGTGCACATGATTGCGGAGCCTGCAGCGGAAGGCCTGGTGCCACCAATGCAAGGGTGCAGGCCTATATATTAAATCACAAAAAAGTAAGAGTGAACCTACAGGAAAAAGGAATTGCGATTCCTGATACAACACAATTTGTTGGCTGTATGCATGATACGGCTGCGGATGTAATGGCCTTTTATGATGAAGGCTTGCTGACGCCAGGGAATACAAAAGCACATATCAACAACATACAAAATTTTGAAAACGCTTTAAACCTGAATGCAAAAGAACGAAGCAGGAGGTTTGCATCTATTAATACCAGGCAGGAATTAGAGCAGGTACGAAAGGCTATTCACAGCCGTTCGGTGTCTTTGTTTGAACCACGACCCGAATTGGGGCATGGCACCAATACTTTAGCAATAATTGGCCGCAGGCAAATAACCAAAGGTCTATTTTTGGACCGCCGTGCTTTTCTTAACAGTTATGATTATACAACTGACCCCGATGGAACAATTCTTTCAGCAGTGATGCGGCCGATCGGTCTGGTTTGCGGTGGTATTAACCTGGAATATTATTTTTCAAGAGTAGATAATATCAAAGCAGGGGCAGGTACAAAACTTCCTCATAATGTGATGGGTTTGTTTGGTGTGGCCAACAGCAGCGATGGCGATTTGCGGCCTGGCCTGCCCTGGCAAATGATTGAAGTACATGACCCGGTACGTTTACTGGTTATTGTTGAACACAAACCAGGCATTGTTTTACATGCTATCCAGTCTTCACCGGAAGTGTTTGAATGGTATAAGAATGAGTGGGTGCATATTGTGGCGTTAAATCCTGAGGAAGACCAGTTTTATTATTTTAAAAACGGCGCATTTATAGCGTATAACCCTATAACTGATGCCAGTGAAATAAAAACCATTCATAACATGGAACGATTTATTGAAGGGGCGAAGGAAATGGAAACGAATCATATTGTACATGCAACGGAAGAAAATTTACCAGTGTATTTACTGGATACCCCCATCCATTAAAGTGGAGGAACCGAAGTTGCAACAGGGGAGTCATTGGCGGGATCGTAGCCTGGGAAATTTAAAACCTAATAAGAGCTGCCCAATGGAGGGCGAGAAATTCTTAATTGAAAAGTTTATCCCTCCGCATTGCGGCGAGTCCTGCTTTTACATCACCCTTAAACATAAAGCTTTACCATGCAGAGACTCGCCTGAGAAAGGGAGAGAAAATATTAAGGATGAGAAGGCGATGCAACGGTGATGTCTATTGCTTCATTGACAGAACAAAAAAAATTACATGAACCAACTACTCGTATTATTTATCGCCATACCATTCCTGGCATTTCTTGTAAGCCTGTTCTGGCAAAACAAAAGTGAAAAAGCCATCGGTAAAATTGTAAGGTTTACCAAGGTGTTATATATGATGGTTTCCTTTTCATTTGCCGTGTGGTGGATGCTGAACGGCCTTGAGCCTGTTAGCTATCACCTCGCGACCCTTTACCATACTGAACATTTTGTATTTGCCATTGAATTGTTTTACGATGAAATAACAGCCGTGTTTAGCATTATCGGGGCTTTGTTATTTTTCTTAGTGGCTACTTTCAGTAAATATTACATGCACCGCGACCAGGGCTTCAAACGATTTTTCAATACCATATTATTGTTTGCAGCAGGCTATAATTTTATTATTTTATCCGGAAATTTTGAAACACTCTTTATAGGCTGGGAGATAAAAGGTGTTTGCTCTTTTCTACTCATAGCTTTTTACCGCAACCGTTACCTGCCTGTAAAAAATGCTTTCAAAGCTATTTCTTATTACCGCATAAGTGATGTGTCCTTAATGGTTGCCATGTGGATGATGCATCATCTCACGCACCAGAATATTACCTTTTCCAAATTGGGTGAAGCAAAAAATATGGCCCTGCAATCAGGTAATACGAGTATGGCTATAATTATTGTTTGTATGCTGATATTGCCCGCTGCCATTAAATCAGCACAGTTTCCTTTCACCGCCTGGCTGCCAAGGGCAATGGAAGGGCCCACTTCTTCTTCTGCCATATTCTACGGTTCACTAAGTGTGCATATTGGCATTTTTTTATTACTGCGCACGCATCCTTTTTGGGAAGATATGCTGTGGGCAAAAATTACTATCATTGTCATTGGTGCAGTAACGGCGATTATTGCAACTTTAATAGCAAGGGTTCAACCTACGGTTAAGACGCAAATTGCCTATTCATCCGCGGCACAAATAGGATTGATGTTTATTGAAGTGGCAATAGGATTACACTGGCTGGTACTGATACATTTTGCAGGTAATGCTTTTTTAAGAACTTACCAGTTGCTGGTTTCTCCTTCCGTATTAAATTACCTGGTGCACCATCAATATTTTCATTACATCCCTCCGAAACAAAAACCGGTGTCAAAATTAAAAGCATCTTTATACATGCTGGGAATCAAAGAATGGAATTTAGACAGCATGATGTTTACGTATTTATGGAGCCCTTTTAAATGGCTCGGAAAACAATTACAGTTTTTACAATCTAAAGTCTTTATTGGTATGGTAGGTTTAACAGGACTTACCCTTTTGTGTCTCGGTTTTACCAATCAAAATATTATTCCCTTGTCAGCAGGTGGATTGCCGCTTATTTTTATGAGTATTGCACTGGCGGTAATTCTTTTTGCTTTTTCTTCCAGGCAATCAGCATTAAAAGCATGGGTATATTTGTTAACAGCTCATTTGTTTATAATAGCTGCTGTATTGTTTAATGCACCCCATATCAACTCCATTGAAATTATCTTTTACGCAAGCGGAATTTTGCCTGCTTTTTTACTCGGGTATTATTGTTTGCAAAAAATCAAGGCAATCGACAATGATATTTCCCTCAACCAATATCATGGTTATGTATATGAACAGGAAACAACGGGGCTGTTGTTTCTGTTTGCCGCTATTGGTATGCTGGGCTTTCCCGTAACGGCTGCATTCATAGGTATTGATGTGCTGTTTACCTATGTACATAGTAGCCAGGCCGGATTAATTATTTTGATGGCGCTGTGTCTTTTGTTTATCGAGCTGTCAGCTTTTCGCATTTTACTGCGCATTTTCATGGGGCCTCATAAAAAATTAAATCATCCCGTAGCATTCAGATCTTCATAAAAAAGACCAACAATTAATTCGTTCTGTATTTTTTTGATTTAGGGCAGTGTCATTTAGAAGAAAAATATGATGAAAACCATTGAGTTAAGAACCAAAATAATCAGGTTCTCCAGCTCTGGGTTCGATTCCTGCGTACCGTATTAGGCTTGAAGAGTTCATTTGCGGAGAATACTCCCGTGGGAAATTCCTAATTGAAAAGGTTATCCCTCCGCATTGCGGCGAGTCCTGCTGCTGACAGCTTTTAGGCTTGAAGAGTTCACTTGCACTCGCCTGAGAAATCAAAAATCAAGAGACTCGCCGGGGAAATTAAAAGGATAAATGTATTCGCTTCCTAAGACGTCCTGCTGCTGGCTGAGAAATCAAGAGACTCGCCTGGGAAATAAAATTCCGCTAAGCTGTGGTCGGTGAAGACGCCGACCACGGCTTAGCGATCTGGTCGGTGGGGACATTGAACACGGTCTAGAAGGTGGGCAACCCAGGAATTTAGCCCTTTATTCCCAGTTACAGCCTTTTAGTAAAAATAAAGGCTTACCTTGTTAGATAATCCATATTTTATGAATGCTATTGAATTAAAGAAAAAATTAAAGCAATCAGGCACCTCCATTCCTGACACCCTTTATGTCAGATCCCATAGAGCTTTAAGCTGGTTGACGTGCGCCGAAGAAAATAATGCTAACCTGGATCTGCAATTTATCACACTATGGATAGCATATAATTCCTGTTATGCCATTGATGAAAAGTATGATGACAGTGCTTCTACAGAAAAAGACCGCTATAATGAGTTTGTTACAAAACTGGTTAGTCATGATATTGAAAACCGGTTTTTTAATTTGCTGTGGGATAAATTTTCGGGGCCGGTACGCCTGCTCATTGAAAACGAATACGTTTTTAAACCATTCTGGGATTTTCAGCGGAGCCACAATAAGAATTGGAAAAAACTGCACTATCAATCTATATCAGCTTCCAACAGATACCTGGCAAAACATGAAGTTACCAAACTCCTGGAGGTAGTATTAGACAGGCTTTACACCCTGAGAAATCAAATAATGCATGGAGGGGCGACGTATAAAAGCAAAGTAAACAGGTCGCAGGTAAGGGATGCATGTAATATCCTGAAATCACTGGTACCCATCATTATTGATATCATGATTGATAATGGAGATGAGGATTGGGGTAAAGTATATTATCCCGTGGTTAATAGTGCGGTCTTAATTTAACCTGTTGCTGATGGCGTCATTGCAATGCCATACCTGATTCCAGGGAATTATTTAAATCTATTTAATTCCAAACCTTTTTTTCTGTTCTTCCGTAAGCGCTTCAACTTTATCGCTGCGCAAATACTCTTCAAGCGTTAAGGCAGCTTCCCAAATCCTGATGCTGCCATCCTTATAGCCCGAAATGATTTTTGTTCCATCTGTTGAAAAAGCCAATACAATAGCATTAGAAAAATCATAATAACTTACATAATATGCTTCAGAAATGGAATCTTCTATGGAGAACAAACCTGACGAAGTAATCACTTTTTTCTTATCAACCGATAAAGCGGCAACCCTGCCATTACCCGGAACGGCGGTAATCATTGAAATATTCTTTGTATAAATATTCATGCGGAACCGGGTGTCATGTCCCCATTTGTCATGTATTCCTATCAGCATCCTTTCTCCACCAGGTGAAAAAGCGGCAGAAGTAATTCCATACTGTTTCGTTTTTTCTTTTGACTCTATTAGAAGACCCGGATTTGGAAGGCCTGCGTGATTATCCCAGATACTGATTGTTCCATCGGAAGTGCCTGTAACAATACGGGTTTCATCAGGCGAGATCGCACAGGCAGTTGTTTTTTCGCCTGCGCCTTTTTGTACGTTCCATTCTTTCTGTTTTGTTCCATTTATATTCCATAACGAGGCTTTTTCATTAGCCGATACAATTAGAACACTATTCCCTGTTGATGAAAATGAAACAGCTGTTACCGAGTCTTCCGGTATTTTGAAATTTCCCTGCAGCTTCCCATTTTCATTCCACAACCTGGTTATCTTATCGTTTGTGTACGTCAGGATGGTTTTGGCGCCAGGTGAAAATCCCATCGCTTTTAATTCACTTTCTTTCATTGGAAGGGTATATTCGCCTTGCAGGCCCGCGTATATGTTGAAAGAACGGATTACACTGTCTGATGAAAGGGCAAAAATGGCATTGGTAGTTTCTGAAAAAGCCATTCCCATGATGTTTCTCCCTTCAGCACTGTCCTTAAATTTATACTCGTTTAACAGGCTTCCTTTCATATCCCATAATGACACTATTCCCCTGTCGCCGGTACAAATCGTTTTACCATCCTTTGAAAAGACAGCAGTTTCAAAACCCGCGATATTTTGAAAGCCGGGTACAAAAGCATGTTCTTCTATATCCCATAAAACAGACCCATTTGGTGTGCTTACTAAAATGATTTTGCTATCGGGTGAAAATGCCGCATTGATGTAATGTCTGTATGGCGGTTTCCCGAGCATGTCCCATAGTGGAGTACCATCGCCATCCGTATTCCATAAACCTGCCGATCCATTCGCATTATAACCTGCAAAGAGCCTTTTGCCATCCAGCGAAAATTTTAAAGAAGTGACAGAATAACCATGCGGTTTCGTTGATGGAATTATAAAATCCTTTATGAAGTTGCCTCGGTTATCCCATAACTTGATTATATTGTTGCCGGGAGCACAAGTTGCAATTTTCTCTTCGTCGGGCGAAACTGCCAAGATGAAGGAATTGTGACCCTTGATTTTCAGGTCTGGAATTTTTTTATAGAACAGGCTCCGGAAGCCTTTATCATTTATCAATGTTTTGGATTGTGGCAACACCGATCCGATATCGAAAGGGTCCACGTGTTCAGCAACAATCTTGTAAAACCCGTGCTTCTCATATAGTTCCCGGGCTGCAGTTGCAAACAATGGGTTTGGAAATTTTTGTATTGCCGCTTCTTCTATCCGCAATGCAATGGTTTGGTCTTTCTCTTTCCATTCACGGGCTAATTCATTCAGGCGGTACCCTTCCTTTACATCAGTAACCTTCCGCGCCACATCTACTGCAATTTGCTGTGCCTCTCTTGCCAATAATGCCAACTTTTCCGCTTCCAGTGCATTATTATCTGCTCTTTCTTTTTGAGCGAAAGCCAATGTCGCATTATTGTCTGCCCTGGCCTTCTCGATTAAGGCGTTAGCGGCATTTTTCTCCGCCAATTTTGTCTGGAGAACGGCTAATTTTGAGCTATTGTCTGCTTCTAACTGTCTTTGTTGGGCATTCCTGGAACTACTTTCGGCATTTGCCCTTAACCGGACCTGTTCGGCCGCAGTTAATTTCGCTGAAACCGCTTGTAGTTCGGCAACCAGCCTTAGTTGCTTTTGCTGTAAGATAATGAATGCCAGTGCACCAATGACCAGACCAAAGATGACCAGACCAAAGAGTAGGATCCTTTTATTTTGTTTATACTTTTTCTTTCTTTTCTCTGCTGCCAGCCACTCTTTTTCACTTTCGTTCAAAAACTGAATGCTTTTTTCAAATTGAGGGTTATACCGCTCCGCCCAAACAGGAAGAGGCTTGAACGTTTTATACCATTCAAACGCAAGCTGAAGCTCACTGCCCGTCATGAGGTCTTTTTTCTTATCGCCATAGAGAATAGCTGATTCCACTAATCTTAAATACATTTTACCCGCTTCAGCTTCTTCATCCACCCATCCGCTTAAAGTGCTCCATTGCCTTATCAGGCTTTCATGTGAAATATCTAAAAGCAGGTCATCTTTATTTTCTATTTTATTAATTACAAGGAAAGACCTGTTACCTTCAATAAAACGGTTAATGAGAGAAAACAATTGTTGTTTCGTTGCCCAGGTAATTGCTTCCAGTTCACTTAACCTTACCGGCCGCCTTATCTTTCTTCCGTTTTCATCAATAGTAGTAAGTGCCTGGAATATTTTTTTTGTAAGCAGTAGTTCTGTCTCAGTCATTCCGGTTAAAGCTTCATCCGCATGGTTGGATAAGGCTTTTTCTATACCACCTATGCTTTCATAGTCTTTTAGATCAAGTTCACCGTTCTTATTTATATTTTTTTCATAATCCCAAACCCGCATTAAGGCATGTTGTAACAACGGCAACTCATCTTTTACAATTTGCACATCGTTTAATAACCTGGCTGTTAAAACAGGATTGATCTTTCCTTTAAATAGTTTTACCGGGCCTTCTATAGTTGTTTTAAGTTGTGTACGGGTAAGTCGGGGTACCAGGTATTGGCTTTGATTCAAAGCTTCGGGCAGGCCAAAAAATTGGGAGCAATCTCCAATAAAGTCAGAACGCATGGTTATTACAACGTAGACAGGCAGGTCTTTTTGTTGAGAAAGCGCCAATAAAATATTTACGAATTCTGTTGCTGCATCTTTTTCTTCCACACCTTTTTGATCAGGAGAAAAACGAAACAGTTCTTCAAACTGGTCAACCAATAAAAAGAAGTTTGTGTCCTTCAATAAAGGTTGTACAATATCAAGCACGGCATCAATACCTTCTTCCTTGATCTTTTCAACCAAATCGACTGGAGTTATATTAGGGCTTGTATCCTGTTCCAATATAGCCCGTGCAAAGTTGTCCAACGGGGCCTGTCCCGGCTTCAGGGTCGTTATGCGCCACCTGTCTATGTCATTTACCAGGTATCCTGCCTGTAAACCTGGTATTAGTCCGGCTTTTATCAGGGATGATTTGCCGCTTCCCGAACTGCCTATTACCGCTACAAAATGATGTTGATGCAGCCGCTGTAATAATTCTAAAGACTGTTCCTCCCGTCCAAAAAAAATAAAATCCTCTCCACTTTCAAACGGGCGAAGGCCAACAAAAGGGTTAGTAGCCTGGACGGTCATGCAACTACTTTTAGATTCTTAAAAAATTGTTGAAGTGAATCGGATTGTAACTGCGAGCTATCGCTATTATTTATTACATTTACTTTTATAAACCTTTGCCCGAATGCTATGTCATCTGGGTTTTTGTGAGGTGGGAGCAAAAAAATAAAAAATTCATCCGCCGGATAATCGTTATTGAGAATTAATTTCATCGCCGCATTAATTCGCCTCTGTACCCATGTCCAATTTACTTTTCCATAAAAGAATACAAGTTTGTTAACCTGGCTGATACGATCGCCAAGCATAGTACTATTATCCCTGGGGTCATCTTCCTGTGGGTTAACGAAAGGCTGAATATGATTTTCCAGCATGCTCATGCTCATCTCCCAGGCATATTTCTGATCTTCCAGGTGGGTATCAAGCAGCACGGCAACTTTTTCACCTGCAACAGGTTGCTTTTGCTGAATCTTCATTTTTTCAGCAAGGTCTGTTATCTGTTGTGTAAGTGTACTCTTGGCTCCGCGTATGTATTCAATGTTTTTAGAAGATTGCTTCCCACTTTCCAGGTCCTGCATAAAATTTCTGTATGGTTCCTCTTCTACTTCTTCAATATTCATTTCAGACGGAACCCATATTAATTGGGACTTAGCAAATTCCAGGCTAAGCTGCACTTGTTTTTGCGGATACCATATACCTTCATTGTCCTCTATTTCCCGTCCCGGGTATTGGTCAAGTAAATGCACTGAAAGGTCTGCCTTTTCAACTTCTTCCTTTACTTTTTTTGCATGAGCCTCTGCCAGGTCTGGTGGTGGAATGCCGGACACTACTTTATAACCTTGCTTCTCCAGGTCTATAATCGTACGCTTTCTTGTTGTTCGCAGGCTATCGGAAACCTCGCCCATAAAAATGGAGAACCTGTTTTCTTTCGGGGTTGCGGAAGTCTTTTCGTTCAGTTCTCGTTTTGAGAACTCTTCTATTAACTTTACAACTGCATTTCTAAGATCCTTCAGTTGATTTCGTAACTGCGGATCGCTTATATCAAGGGGATCTCCTAAATCTTCATTATCCTTTGCGTCATTGAAATTAAAGCCCGTAGTACCGCTTAATTCCTTCGGCCATTTAGTATAAGAAATGTTATTTAAAAGCACATTAAAAATTCGGGAACGATCACCGACATTTAAGCCTTGGGGCTCCTGTTGAGCTTTATTATAAAACAGGTTTAATTCCTTCTTGCAGTATTCACTTTTTAAATACGCGGACGAATTAAGGCATAATATTATAGCAGATTGCCTGATAGCGGTTTCAATAGATTGATCGAACAATACGCTTCCATCCAATTTTCTGTTATCCCACCAAATCTTAATAGCATCCGGCATACCTATTCTCTGCGATATCATTTTGTTCAGTTCTGAACAAAACCGTTCTATCCAGCCCTGATCCTGGTCAAATAATTTTTGATTATCCAGGTGTGAGTAACTTATAAAAATGTCATACGCAAAACCTTTTATATATGCCATTTAACGTGTTTTATAAAGAATAAACTGGGATGTAATTATTACGTTGTTGTATTAAAAATACAATTATTGGTTCAGACTTCAAAGGAGGAAGAGGCTATTTTAATTGCCGCGGGCTCGTTGTAGTTCGGCAGGACGCTTATTTATAGTTTGTCACTATTCATCCTTTTGATGAACCGAAGGTGGGGAGGTTTCGGTTCGTGGAGTGAAACCGAGGCTGCAAGGGGAGACATGAACCGGGACTGGGAGATTTTCCTCCTTGGTCGGTGACCCCATTGAACCACGGAGGGAAAACATTAAACCAATAAGGTTTTGCAAACCTTATTGGTTTAAAAATGAGATATACTCACCCCTTATTTCATTTGGGGTAGCATCGGTTGTTGCTGAAATTTTTATCCCGGTTAATTGGGAACACCCAACAACGGCTCACCGAGATACAGGATTTCCCTTCTTGGTCGGTGTCCCCCTACCAAGAGTATATATTTCAAGCTTTTCTGGTTTCAGGTAATTGGTAAGCCGTATTTTGCAAAGTTGGCTTCTGTTTTCATTTTAACGATAAATAACCCAATTTTACTTTTTCTTTTTTTTAAGTATCTAAATGCAGCGCTAACTACAGGGTCTTGTATTGCTTTAATATCTTCCTTAGTGTTTTTTACCCGAATATTAACTGGTGTGCCATTTCCTTCGTAGCAAATCATTTTTGAGGAATAATACTTTTGACTAGATAGCGATACCTGCCATTTGTTTGGTAATTCAAAACCATACATAGCCGAATAAATACCCAAACTATTTTCCCCAATAATGCTTGTTTGAGGTAACGCTTTCAGTATCATCGCCAATACATCTCCTGCGCTTGCAGTCTGATCATTTGTCAGCAGGACACCAACCAAGGGAACCAGCCGTGGTCTGTGTCGCCACCATACACGGTTTAAGGTAAACACTCTTCGAAAGACCTCACGGGTTTTAAAAACCTGTGAGGTCTGATATACCCTACCATATTGGGTTATAAAGTTTTTGTTGCACCCTGAGCAGGATGAATTATGTATGCACTTTAAATACGACATCCTCTAAACCGTATTGTTTTATGATATCTGGAGGAACTCCATCCCAAATATTTGGGCGGTTGCCAACATATCCGAGGTCATCCATTCCCATCTTACTGGAAAAAAAGCCTGTAGCAGTAAGGCTCCTGATGCGGTCGAAAAAAACCACGCCGGGTTGATTATCCGGTTTTGCTTTCGCCGGGTAGGCAATTTCATTCACAATCTCCAACTGCTGCGTTGCATTGCAATCTTTAAAGGAAGTGGTGTATCTCTTTAAGCATTGCATATCGAGCCACCTTAATCCTCCCCGCAACGGTAGCTGGTGATCGGGCATGTCCTTAACAATAAATTCAATAAACTCCGGTACTTTGGCATCCGAAGCACTTCCTGAATGTTCATCCTTTGGGATTATGATATCCCCCAGAACCGTAATGGTCGCCATTTCATGATCTGTAAAGAATTTTTCGGCATTGAGTTTTTTTTCTTTCTCGATCTCGATCGGCTGCCTGTCTGCATTTGCATTTTTGTCAACGGCAACCGCCGCTACTTCCGGCTCTTTTGGTTTACATGAATCCAACAACAAACCCGCAGCAATACTGCTTACACCAATTGCCTTTAATGATTCGCGCCTGTTCATAAAAATGTTTTTAGGAAAATTAAATGTTTTGTTTTTTTCTTTGTTCCAGGATGTATTCGGCAGTTCTCATTGAAAGTGCCAAAATCGTCCAGGTGGCATTTTTATCCGACTGTTGTACCGTGGGCGCACCGTCTACTACAAAAAGATTTTTACAATCGTGGGCCTGGCACCATTTATTTAAAACTGATTTTTTTTCTTCATTGCCCATTCTTGCGGTACCTACTTCATGTATAATACGACCGGGTGCTTCGAGCCCCCACATATCTTCAGCGCTATGGGGACTGGAAGTAGGGATCGCTCCCATTTCATGTATGATCCTGGAAAAAGTTTCCTGCATGTGCTTCGCCTGGTTAATTTCATCATTATTCCATTTGTAATGAAACCGAAGTACCGGGATCCCGAATTTGTCAACTGTATTCGGATCTATTTCACAGTAATTATCGATCCTGGCCATGCCCACACCGCGCCCGGCCATGCCGAAACCGGTACCATAAAAACGGCGGTAGTCATCTTTCAGTGACGCGCCGAAACCGCCACCATCCTTCATCTTTCCATCGCGGCCAGCTAGCTTGCCATTGAGATTGGGTACGTCATCGCCAAATCCGTAGCCGGGCATGCCCATTCCGCCACCAAACTCTATATGATACCCTCTCGGGAAATCGAGTTTTTTATTGTCTTCCATCCACGGACCATATATATGGATGCTGCCTGCTCCATCTTCGTTGTAACGCTTCCGATCCAGCAATTGCGGCAGCATACCCGACTGGGAAGCACCGGTAGAATCCTGCAGGTATTTACCCACCAGCCCGCTGCTGTTTGCAAGCCCGTTGGGGTGCATCTGCGATTTTGAATTGAGCATTATCCTCGCCGATTCACAGGCACTGGCCCCCAGGACCACCGTGGTACCATTTACTTCGTATTCCTGCAAATCATCTTTACTAACATACGAAACCCCTGTTGCCAGGCCGTTCTTGTCAGTCAATACTTCCCTCACCATCGCATTGGAGATGAGTTCGAGGTTACCGGTTTTCAACGCCGGGATCACAAGGCAGGAAGAAGATGAAAAATCAGCATACACTTTGCAGCTACGACCGCACTCCCCGCAATAAAAGCAGGAGCCCCTGTCTTTATTCCCGGGTAATTGTTCCGTTAATATGGATCCCCTGCCGGGAACTACCTTTACACCGGCTTTCGCGGCCCCTTTCATGATAAAAAGTTCGGGCAGCCTTGGCTTTGGCGGCTTCAGGAATATGCCATCTGGTTCGTTTTCCAAACCTTCTGCAGTGCCGTAGATCCCAATCAGGCGGTCTACCTTATCATAATAGGGTTTTACCTCATCATAGGTAACCGGCCACCTTTCACTTACACCGTCATCCGGCTGAAAATCTTTTGGCCCAAACCTCAGCGAGATCCTGCCCCAGTGGTTGGTACGGCCTCCCAGCATCCTCGACCTGAACCAATCGAATTGCGTATTGTCTTTTCTTGTGTAGGGCTCGCCATCAAGTTCCCAGCCACCAAAGGCAGCATCAAAATCACCAAACCCCCGCTCTTTAGTGGCAGCACCTCTTCGGGGAGACTCGTATGAAAATTTTAGTTGCGCAGAATGCTTCGCAGGATCAAAAAAAGGGCCTGCCTCAAGCAACAGCACTTTAACACCCGCATTTGCCAATGTATATGCGGCCATTCCGCCCCCTGCACCAGATCCTACAATCACAACATCGTAAGTCCTGGATGATTTTTTTATCTGAATTTCTCCCATAAACAATCATTTATAAAATGTCTTGAAAATAATTATTATTTGTAATATAAACAAAGTTTTCTATAGCATTAATGAAAGATCAATTTACTACTTAAAAATGGCTTTGTTCAAAGGTATTATAGATGCTGTTTTTTTGGAATGTAATTTATTGGATAATCGTTGAAATTCATCTTTAAATATCTGCTCTGAGAAAATTTTTCCATTGCAAGATTCTTCATTTCGTTATATTCAGGCAGCTATTCATTGTTTTCCTGTCTTGCTTTAATGCTGTGTCTATAAAAATGCGATTGTCTAATATCCGTCCTGTTTTCACAGATGACATCTTTTAAAAAGATGTCATCTGTGAAAACAGGATACCAATCAGGGCAATCGAACCAATGCTTAATTGAAAACCAAAAGTACAAATTAAGTGTACATACAGGTCGGCAATGTTTCGTTTTATTAAAACTTTTAGGGGTGTAAAGAATTTATTTTCCAAGCGTAAATTTCGCGTACAATTTCGTCTAATAAGCGGGTATTGGTTCGTGGAGGGAAATCAAGGCTTAAACTTGCTCAATGCTATATTAATGTCACCCCGCTGGGGTTTGCCATCCCTATTAGTTGATTCTTTACTATATTAATGTCACCCCGCTGGGGTTTGGGATTTGGTTAAGAAAAAATATGATGAAAACCATTGAGTTACGAGCCTAAAAAATTTGGTTCTCAAGCCTTGGTTTCGCTTCCTAAGACGGCGAGTCCTGCTGCGGACAGCTTTTTGGCTTGAAGAGTTCACTTGCAGAGACTCGCCTGGGAAATCAAAAATCAAGAGACTCGCCTGGGAA
>JBDTWP010000115.1:0-16355 GCA_040006615.1 Ferruginibacter sp. | reverse complement strand
CTGAATTCACCGCTAACAATCGGACCGGGCGCCAAATTCACGTTGGTTGCAGGCAAAAATCTAATATTACGATAATAAATTAAATTATGCTATATGATAACAGGAGAAAAAACGACACCGGCAAAAAATATCAAAACATTACAGGTAATTCAATCTGAAGTAGAAAATAAGAATCATATTGCTTTATCTGTGGATTGCGTCATATTTGGTTTTGATGAAGCTAAATTAGAAGTGCTACTCATCAGAAGTGATCTGAAAAAGTATGCCGGCAAATGGTCATTGCTTGGCGACCTGGTTTTCCCGAGCGAGGATCTTGATGCGGCTGCCTACAGGATCTTAAAACAAAGAACCGGCTTAAGTGATGTTTATCTTGAGCAGGTAAGCACATTTGGAACTGCAAACAGGCATCCTGCGGGCAGGGTAGTTACCGTAGCCTATTGTTCGCTGATCAACGTTCAGCATCACAAGCTCAATATTTTGGACAATGAACTTCACTGGCATGACATCAAAAAAGTAACTGACCTGGCTTTTGATCACCAGCAAATATTTGATACCTGTTTAAAGCAATTGCAAAAAAGGGTGCAGGAGCATCCCCTTGGCTTTAATTTATTGCCCAAAAAATTCTCATTGCGGGATCTTCAGAATTTATATGAAGCTATACTGGATATAAAAATGGACCGCCGGAATTTCAGAAAAAAATTTTTCACCATGGATTTTCTGATTGACCTCAATGAAATGGAGCAGGATGTGCCGCATCGCCCGGGTAAGCTGTACAAGTTTAATTTTGAAAAATATGAAAAGCAGAAGAAAAAGTGGATTGGTATTGATTTTTAGCTCTAAAATGGCTTAGTTATTTTATTTTGACAGTGCAGCAGATTAAGTCCATTTGCTGTCTTCTTTAGACAAAGGATTATTTTTTTGAGGGAAATAATTTCCCCGCAAAATTTATTTTCACAATTATTTTTTATTACAAAAAAAAGGTCTTACATTGCGTAATTATTACACATTTAAATGTGTAAATAATACACATTATTAAAAACCTTTATTTTAAACAATGATAATGGTTGCCATATGAAATAAAACGAAAATGCCTACTTACGAGAAGTCCGCTTTTTACAAGTTGTAAAAACTTCCTGTCCTCCTCTGCACATTTTTGCCAATGTTTCCCAGCCATTTAAAAAGAAAAATTACAAGATGAAAAAGCACATGCAAAAGCTTTGCAGATTTCTTATGCAAACGATTGGGTTCCTGTTACTCTCCGTAGCGGCGATGGCGCAAAATGTAGTTTCCGGCAAAGTCACCGATTCAAAGGATGGCTCGGCGGTACCGGGAGTAACGGTTACGGTTAAAGGATCCCGAACTTCTACTCAAACCGCCAGCGACGGTACTTACAGGATTACCGTGCCCAAAGGCGCGACGCTTCTTTTTACTTCGGTGGGATTTGCAAACCAGGAATCAGCGGTCAACGATAGAAATTCAGTTGATATCAGTTTTGTTGCGACCAGCCAGCAACTGAATGAAGTGGTGGTAGTGGGTTATGGTACTGCCAGGAAAAAAGACCTCACTGGTTCAATGACGGCCATTTCCTCAAAGGACTTTATAAAAGGCGCCGTTACCACTCCTGAACAACTAATATTAGGTAAGGTAGCGGGGGTAAATATTACTTCCAATGGCGGTGCTCCCGGCTCGGGAAGTACCATCAGGATCCGCGGCGGTGCTTCATTAAGTGCCAGCAACGACCCCCTGGTCATCATTGATGGAGTGCAGTTAAGCGGCGTAGGCAACGGGGTAAATAGTCCCGGAAGTATAGCGGGTTCTGCCAATGGATTATCATTGATCAATCCAAATGATATTGAAACTTTCACTATTTTAAAGGATGCATCTGCTGCAGCCATTTATGGTTCCAGGGCTTCGAATGGTGTTATCATTATTACTACCAAAAAAGGCAGAAGGGGCAAGCCCACATTTAATTTTAATACACTGGTCTCTGCGGGTGCAATTACCAAAAAAATCGATGTATTGTCGGCAAATGAATTCAGAGAATATGTTCAAACACATGGCACGCCTGCCCAAAGGGCTTTAATGGGCCCCACCAGTACGGATTGGCAGGACCAGGTTTACCAAACCGCAATCAGTACAGACAATAACTTAAGTGTGAGCGGTGGATTAACGGGTAAATTCAATATGCCTTACAGGGTTTCCGCAGGTTACCTGAACCAGGAAGGGGTACTGAGAACCGGCAATTTGCAAAGGGTATCTGCAGGTATAAACCTTAGCCCTACGTTTATGGATAATCATTTAAAAGTTGATATCAATATTAAAGCTTCCAATAGTAAAGCCAGGTTTGCCAACGAAGGAGCGATCGGTGCAGCCGTAAGTTTTGATCCCACCCAGCCCGTTAGAACAAGCAGCCCAAGGTTTGGCGGTTATTATGAGTGGCTCGACCCTTCTGCTGCCAACGGATTAAAAGGTCTTGCCCCGAGTAACCCCGTCAGCCTCTTATTGGAGCGGGACGATAGAAGTAGCGTGAACAGGAGCGTAGGAAACATTCAGTTTGATTACAAGTTTCATTTTTTACCCGAACTGCGGGCTAATCTTAATGTAGGATATGATGTTGCCAAAGGCTCGGGAACAATATTCGTAAATGATAGTGTAAGGTCTGCTTACAAAAGAGACGTAGATACAGCGGGTGTGCGTAAAGGTGGAATCAGGAATAAATATTTGCAAAAAATCGATAATAAAATGCTTGAATTCTATCTTAATTATGCAAAAGATCTCCGGTCAATAAAAAGCAGGATAGATGTGACAGCGGGCTATGGTTTTTATGATAACGCATATAACAATTATAACTATGCGGATTATTTTGTTGACGGGTCAAAAAGGAAGCAATCTGATCCCATTTATGCTACTGATAAACCTCAAAACAGGCTGATCTCTTTTTATGGACGGTTTAACTATACGTTGAATCAAAAATATATCCTCACTATAAATGCAAGATCAGATGGGTCATCAAGATTGAATCCCGATAACAGGTGGATCACTTATCATTCTGAGGCCTTTGCCTGGAGAATAAAAGACGAAGCATTTTTAAAAAACAGCAAGACAATATCTGATCTTAAATTACGGATTGGTTATGGAATTACCGGTCAGCAGGATGGTATTCCTAATTACTCTTACCTGGCCATCTATTCTCTCAGCAACAATACGGCGCAGTACCAGTTTGGCAATGACTTTTATAATATGTACCGTCCTAACGCGTATAATCAAAGCCTCAGATGGGAACAGACGGCAACTTCCAATATTGGACTCGACTTTGGGTTTCTTGATAGCCGTATTTCGGGCGGTGTAGATTTTTACCTTAAAAAAACAAAAGACCTGTTGAATGATGTTAACCAATCCGCAGGAACCAATTTTGCTCCAATCGTATTGTCTAATGTAGGTAATATGGAAAACAGGGGTGTTGAACTCACAGTCAATACCCAGCCTGTTCGAAATAAGAACCTAACCTGGGATTTTGGATTTAATGTAACTTTTAACAGGAACAGGATAACAAAGCTCACTTTTACTGAGGACCCAAACTATCCGGGCCAACGTTATGGTGGTATCTCCGGTGGCACAGGAAACAGTGTATTGATCAATTCCGTAGGGTATAACAGGGGAGCATTTTATGTGCTCCAGCAGGTTTACGATAGTAAGACCGGCAAACCAGTTGAAAACCTGTTCGAAGACAGGGACAGGGACGGCGCCATCACAGATAAAGATCTTTACCGCTATAAAAGTGCGAATCCCGATGTTTTCTTAGGATTTAACAGCAGCGTGAATTACAAGAGGTGGAACGGAGGTTTTGTAATGCGTGCCAGCCTCGGAAATTATATGTATAATAACGTATATTCCAGTACGGGTATCCAGCGCAATATCATTAACCCGCTTAATTACCTGAACAATGGTTCCAGAAATCTTTTGGAGTCAGGCTTTGCGGGATCCGGACCAAGATTTTTCCAGTCTGACTATTATGTACAAAATGCCTCTTTCCTGAGAATGGATAATATAAATATTGGTTATGATCTGGGTAAGTTGTTTAATGAGAAAGCCACTTTGCGTGCAAACGCCAATGTTCAGAATCTATTTGTTATTACTAAATACAAAGGAGCTGATCCTGAAATAAGCGGTGGAATTGATAATAATTTTTATCCAAGGCCAAGAACTTTTGTATTCGGGCTTAACCTTGATTTCTAAAAAACCTTAATTAAAAAGAGTAAAATTTTCTATATGAAAAAGAATATTATACGGATACCGGCAATGGTTTGCCTGATGACTGTAATAATGGGATCATGCACAAAAAAACTGGATCTGTTTCCACAGAATGATGTTACTTCAGAAGTGGTTTATTCAACTGCAAAGGGTTATAAAGAGTCTTTGGCAAAGATCTATGGATCGATGGCGCTTACCGGCAACACCGGGCCCGCCGGAGCGGCTGATGTATTTTTCCCCGGAAGTGATGAAGGCGCAAATGCTGATTTTTTCAGGTCATATTGGAAGGCCCAGGAATTAAGTACCGATGAGGCAGTAATCGCATGGGGCGATGCCGGCATACAGGACTTTCATAATATGAACTGGACCTCTTCCAACCAGTTTTTAACCGGAGTTTATTATAAATCGCTATACCAGATCACGCTGGTAAATGAATTTCTTCGTCAGTCGATCGATGGTAAATTAACCAGCAGGAATATCTCCGGAACCGATGCTGATGCCATTCGTAAATACCGCCCGGAAGTCCGTTTTTTGCGGGCTTATCAATATTGGGTATTAATGGATCTTTTTGGAAACCCACCTTTTGTAACTGAAGAGAATGTGATCGGAGGCCCTAATCCTGCACAGATTGCAAGAACGGATCTATTTACTTATGTAGAAAGCGAATTAAAAGCTATTGAAGCCGACCTGCCCGCGCCTAAAACCAATGAATATGGTCGTGCAGACCAGGCAGCAGCCTGGGCCTTACTGGCACGTATCTATTTAAATGCGGAAGTATATACGGGCTCTCCAAAATATACTGAGGCAGTTACCTATTCTAAAAAAGCAATCGATGCCGGGTATACTTTATCAAATGATTACCGGCAGTTGATGCTCGCTGATAATAATCTCAATAAAAATGAATTTATTTTTACCATTAATTATGATGGAACAAAAACACAGGGTTATGGAGGTACTACTTTTCTTACCCATGCATCAGTAGGTGGTAGTATCAGTGCATCCAGCGCCGGCGTTAACAGTGGCTGGAGCGGGTTAAGAACCACCAAAGCGTTCGTTCAAAAATTCCCTGATCCATCAGGAGCTACAGATACACGGGCCCAGTTTTACAAATCGGGGCAAAACCTTGACATCGCCATACAAACAACATTTACCGAAGGATACGCAATAACAAAATACCGTAATGTAACCAGGACAGGCGCACCGGGTCCGAATGATGTGTTTGTTGATATTGATATGCCTGTTTTCCGCTTACCTGAAATGTACTTTATTTATGCAGAGGCAGTAAAAAGAGGAGGAGCCGGGGGTGATGTAACCCAGGCCGTAACATATATGAACGCTATTAGGACAAGGGCCTTTGGTAATACCAATGGTAATATCAATTCGATTGACCTCACCCTTCAATTCATCCTCGATGAAAGATCACGTGAGTTATACTGGGAAGGGTTTCGCCGTACAGATCTGATACGTTATAAACAATTTACCGAAGATACCTATTTATGGCCCTGGAAAGGTGGCGTGGCCGGGGGCACCGGAGCAGAATCTTACCGCAATATATATCCCCTTCCTTCCGCTGATATTAATGCAAATATTAACCTCGTACAAAACCCAAGGTACTAATTTTTAAAAATTAAATTATTTGGTATGAAAAATTTAGTAAAAATGTTCCTTGGCTCTGTTTTGTTAGCCGGAATATTTCTTTCCTGTAAAAAAGATGAAAATAAAATTTACCTGGAAGGAGGATCGGCTCCCATACTTACAGCCAACCAAACAGCAACTATTCCGCTTTCTTTTTTAGACAAGGACAATGAGGCCATAACATTTAGCTGGACCAATCCTGAGTACAAATTTACAACCGGCATAAGTTCCCAGGACGTAACTTATCTTTTCGAGATAGACACTGCGGGAGCAAATTTCACCAATCCTAAAAAAAAGCAGGTAAGTATCGGAAAAGAATTATCCCGGACATTTAAGCAGTCGGAGATCAACGATTTTTTATTGAACCAGTTAGAACTTGCGGTGTCGATGCCGCATAACATCGAAATTAGGGTAAAAGCATCTTTGGCCGGCAGCCTGAGTTCTGAATATATTTCAAATATCTTAAAGTATTCTGTTACACCTTTTGCAACCCCTCCAAAAGTTGCACCACCGTCTACCGGCACATTATGGCTCACTGGTGATGCAACTAATTCAGGATATGCCAATCCTTTAACCACGCCATATGATGTAACTCAAAAGTTCACAAAAGTTACGAATACGCTGTATGAGCTCGCCGTAGATATGAAGGGTGGTGGTGCTTATAAACTTATACAGGAACAAGGCGTTTGGGGTACCCAGTACCATATGCTGGCAGGAGGAACCTGGGAGGGTGGCGAATTTGAACAAAAGGATTCCGATCCCGGATTTACCGGCCCCGGAGCATCCGGCAGGTATAAGATCTCTGTTGATTTTCAAAAAGGAAGGTACGCGGTTATTAAATTGTAATAACCTTGCCTGGTAAATAAAGCTTTCATTTCCTAAAATAATTTTATTATGAAAAATATTTTTAAATTTCTACTGCTTGCAACAGGTATATTGTTTATGTATTCATCCTGCAGGAAGGTAGATGACCTGCCCCTTTATGGCAATGGCTCGGCACCTGTTTTAACAAGTTCAGCCACCGATATAAAGCCTGCACCATCCGATTCGAACAAGATTGTTGCATCTTTCTCCTGGTCGGATCCTAAATATGCCACCGATTCTTCTACCCAGAAATTTATGCTGGAAATAGATTCATCCGGCCGTGGTTTTTCTAAGAAAATTACAAAAACTGTAAATGGTACACTTGGTATTTCTTTTACAGGCTTACAACTCAATAATATTTTAGCTGATTTTGGCTTTACACCCGGACAGACTTTCAGTTTCGATATAAGGTTGATATCTTCTTATGGCAATAACAATGAACAACTAAAGTCTAATATCATAAAAGTAAATATTACTTCCTATTTGATTCCTGTTACGCTCGTTCCGTCATCTGTACAGGCATTGGTATTACTGGTTGCCAATGCTACCAGTAAAGCAATCTCCTTTGATTGGAACGCCAGCCCTTTTGGTGCCAATACGATCAGTTATGCAATGCAAATAGATACCGCTGGTAGTAATTTTGCTAACCCACAGGTAATAAAGTATGGCAGCGTGCTTACTTCAGGAATAACGGTTAATGAATTAAATACTATTGCTATTGCGGCTGGTGTGATCGGTGGATCAACGAAAAATGTGCAATTTAGAGTAGTAAGTTATTTAGGAACTAATTATACTACTCCATTGGTTTATTCCAGTGTGGTTACAATTAATATTACCACATTTGTTCCTATACCGGCAAATCTATATATTGTTGGTGATGCTACTCCTTTGGGATGGAACAATGATGCGGGCTTATCCCCATCACAGCAATTTACAAGGTTAGATGACGTTTCCTATGGGATTATCCTTAATCTTACCGCAGGAAAGAGTTATGTATTTGTGCCGGTAGCCGGGGATTGGGGCCATAAATTTGGTGGAGCCAGTGCTACAGGTGGCGCCCTGTTAGCAGATAACGCTGTTCCGGGTTCTAATACGCCGGCGCCAGCTACCACCGGTACCTACCAGATAGTAGTAAACTTCCAGACCGGTACCTATACCGTAACACCATATACCGGGGCCCTTCCTGCCAATTTATATATTATTGGCGGGGCTACTCCCATAGGATGGACCAATGACGCAGATTTATCACCCAAGCAACAATTTACAAAGATAGATGCCGTATCATTTGGGATCATTGTTAATCTTAAAGCAAATGATAGTTATTTATTATTGCCGGTAGCCGGGGATTGGGGTCATAAATTTGGTGGTTCAAGTGCAACGGGTGGTACACTCTTAGCTGATAATGATGTTCCTGGTGCCAATACCCCGTCACCTGCCACAAGTGGTACTTATAAAATTATAGTTAATTTCCAGACATCTACTTATACAGTTACCCCGTATACAGGTGTAGAAATTCCTGCTAATTTGTATATTGTAGGAGATGCTACAGCGGGAGCCTGGGCTAACCCTGTTCCAGTTCCGTCGCAACAGTTTACTCAAACCGACAACTCCCTATTTGAGCTTACTTTACCATTAGCTGGTACAGGATCTTATGTATTTTTGCCTTTAAATGGCAATTGGGATCATAAATTCGGTGGTACAAGTGCAACAGGAGGCACATTATTAGCGGATGGCGCTGTGCCTGGCAGTAATACTCCGGGTCCAACTACAGCTGGTAATTACAAAATTGTTGTTAACTTTTTTAGGAATGTCTACACCGTAACCAAGCAATAATTTTAAGAATCTTGTCTTATCTGGCCAGCTCAAAAATTGAGCTGGCTTTTTTTAACTCATAGTCACCCGCCAGTGTTAAATTTGCCATTGCTAATTAACCCTTTTCAGATAACGAGGTTAACTTGTTTTACCCGGTGATTGTTGTTGGTAAATCAATTGAAATTGTAGTTCCCAGTTCCCGGGATGAATTTAGAGAAAACAATCCACCTATCATAGCCACTCGGTTTTGCATATTCTTTAAACCAAGTCCCATTGTTGATAATCCTGCGGCCTGCAGATCAAAACCCGGCCCTTCATCCCTGATGGATAATGAAAATTTTGAAGGAGCATAATTCAATTGTACGGCAATGTTTTTTGTTTTAGCATGTTTGATACTATTATTCAATGCCTCCTGTAATATCCGGAAAAGTAACATTTCCTTTTGCTGACCCAACTTGTAATACTCACCTGTAACCGTTAATGTTGTTTCATACTGGCCCGTATTCTTTATTATGTCCAGTTCATTTTCGATGGCATTTTTCAATCCCATTTCGGCAATCCTGTCACCATGCATACTACGGCTCAGGTCACGCAAGTCCACAATGGCCTTACTTACAAGTTGCCTGGTATGTTCCAGCTTGTTTCTAATGTTTTCATCATCAGTTGGCGGAAAGGTATTCAAATTGAGCTTTGCCAGGCTCAATACCTGCCCGATATTATCATGTATTTCCTGGCTGATTTTTTTTAATGTTTGTTCCTGTATTTCCACCTGGGCCTGCAGTATTTCCTGCTGAAATTTTGATTGCAGCAGTTGTTTTTCTTTCAGGTAATTCGTATGCCTTTTTTGATAGAGTATGATGAACAGGATAACAAAGGAAATCATTAAAAAAATAAATAGCGTAACGATGATCACCTGTATTACCTTTTCCATAATCACCTGTGTTTACTGGCAATGATCAATAAAAAGCAAGAAAGAAACAAAACAAAATTATGAATTCCCCAAAGTACCTGGAAATTTTCCATACTTAGTTTTGTAAAAATCTTATAGTACATGAAAATAAAGAAGCTAATGCTGTAATAAATAATAAAAGCACTGACAGCCCAAAACCTGCATGTCTTTATAAGATTTTCTTCATCCAGGTTCGCAAGGCTCCGCAGGTAAAATATCACGCAAAAGACACAGATGGTAAAGCCTGTAAAAGTGTAACTGAGGCCATTAAAAAAAGAAGTGTCTTCCAATAAGATCATTATTAAAAGAATAATAATTGATGAAACCGCATATGCCGCCAGCATGAAGGTGAATTTAGGGCTGCATATTTTTTTCAATTCCAGGAAAATATAGATAGTAACAACTATACAGGAAAATAGCGCGTTTAGCTGGTAAACAAAAATGTTATTTTTTGTGTGCATTTGCCACAAAATTTTTGCCCAGCCATTGGCGAGCAATTGGATCAAAAGGAAAAACAAAAGGAGCAAATGCCCCCCTCCTTTCCTTTTATATCCGGAAAGATAGAATGGAAGGGCAAGCAAGGGGCCAAGTAAATCCAGGTATATAATTAATTTACTCACTTTAATTTATTCAACAATATGCCATTTTATAAAACTTCCCCGACAATTGTACCGATGCTTTTAATACCATTTTTTATTTTAAAAGAAAGCGCATTTACATCAAGCGAGGCCGATAAATCACCGTCAGAGGTATTATTGGCCAATAACCGTTGTTTTGCTGAAGCAGGAATAATAAATTTGGTTTTACCATCTAACTGATCGTGCCCAATTGCTGCAGCCTGGGCGCTCCACCCCGGAGGAACCGGGCATCCCACTGCCGGTGCTATTTGCTTGTTAGGTGCATTCGATACCGGATTTCCCGATTGGGCCGCCAAAAAGAGACTATTTTTAGAAGTGATGTTGTTCTTTGCTGACAACATTGATACCATTATGTTTTCCGAAGCGGGCGCGTTATTAATCAATTTATTTATTTGTTCCTGATTAAAAGCGAATTTTAATGCTGCCATGGTAATTAGATTTAAAGGTTAAGAATAATTTTCCTCAAACATAATATACCTTATATTCAAATCAAATCAATTTTCCGAAAACCGTGTAGTTTTTCATAAAAAAGGGTGATTCCAACCCCACAAATTCAGGGATTTTCCCCTTTGCAATACCTAAATATATTTTGATATTTGCCGGGGCACAGGTAAATTATTATACTATTTACCTGGCAAACGGCTTAGGATCTGAGTTTTAGATCAACCGGAATTCCCATGTGCCGGTACGGTAAAATATTAAACCCTTATGCAGACAATTAAACAGCTCAAAGCGGGGCTGTTTTTTTTATACCAGCTTATTAAGGTATTATTGTTTAAAGTTTTTTTTTGCAAAATTTTAAATTGCCTGCCCTGGAAATTCCAGGTGTAAAATATTTTTGATCAAAAATATTACTGTAAATCAATCTCTTATAAGCCTTCACTAAAAAATACTCTCCCATTTCTTAGGAAATCAATTTTCATCCACTTACCTTTGCCGTCCATTAAAAAAGCCATCGGGATAGCGAAGGCATCACTTAAAAATAATTACAATGAGTAAACTACATTTCACCACCAAACATGCGAACGAGGCTACCGTTATTCACAACTGGTATGTGATTGATGGTACTAATCAAACCGTTGGACGCATGTGCTCCAGGATTGCATCGATTCTTCGTGGTAAGAATAAAGCCTATTACACTCCCCATGTCGATTGCGGAGATTTTGTAATTGTGACAAATTGCGATAAGGTCAAATTAACCGGCAACAAAATGGATGAAAAAATCTATGACAACTTTAGCGGCTATCCAGGTGGCCGTAAGGAGGAAATTGCCAAAGACCTGTTAAAGCGCAGACCGGAAGTGATCGTTGAAAGAGCAATCAAAGGGATGTTGCCTAAAAATCGTTTGGGTCGTAAGATGTACAAGAAATTATTTGTATATGTTGGTACAGCACATCCTCATGGCGCACAAAAACCGGTTGAACTTAAATTTTAATCACTTATAATCGAATTGAAAATTTGTTAATAGTATTTTCAAATTTTCAAATTTTCAAATTTTCAAATTGAATTAATGGAAAAGCAAAAAAATGCGGTTGGACGTCGAAAGGAAGCTGTAACCCGTGTGTTCTTAAACAAGGGTGATGGTAAAATAACGATCAATGGCAAGGATTACAAAAATTACTTCTCTTTAGTATACCTGCAAAACCAGGTAGAAGCTCCGCTTAAAACAGTAGCGGCTGCCGATAAATTTGATATCGTTATCAATGCGCAGGGTGGTGGCATTAAAGGGCAGGCAGAAGCCACTAAGTTAGGCATCGCCAGGGCATTACTGGAAGTAAGTGCAGACTATCGTCCCGCTTTGAAAGCAGCGGGATTGTTAAAAAGAGATCCACGTGCTGTAGAACGCAAGAAACCCGGGCGTAAAAAAGCAAGAAAGAGCTTCCAGTTCTCGAAAAGGTAATACCGGATCCCGGATCCCGGATACTGGATACTGGATGTTGGATACTGAAATCAGGAATCAGGAATCAGGTATCAAATATCAGGATTCCGGTATCAAAATCAATATTTTATAAAATATATTAATTATAAAAAATGGAAAATAATACTTCCCTCCAACAGCAACTTCTTGAAGCAGGTGTCCACTTTGGTCACTTAAAGAAGAAGTGGAACCCTAAAATGCTGCCTTACATTTTTGCTGAGAAAAAAGGTATTCACATTATTGACCTGAACAAAACTGTAGAAGGTTTACAGGAAACTGCTGCAGCCTTGAAATCAATCGCAAAAAGCGGTAAGAAAATAATGTTTGTAGCAACTAAAAAGCAGGCGAAGGAAATCGTTTCAGATTGTGCAAAGCGTATCAACATGCCTTACGTAACAGAACGTTGGTTAGGTGGTATGCTTACTAATTTTAACACCGTTCGTAAGAGTGTTAAAAAAATGCAGAGCATTGAAAAAATGTTGAATGACGGAAGTATTGATAACCTGACTAAAAAAGAACGTCTTACACTTACCCGCGACAAGGAAAAAATGGAAAAAGTGTTAGGCGGCATCGCACAGATCAGTCGTGTACCAGCCGCTTTATTTTTGGTGGATATAGGTCATGAACACATTGCGTTGGCCGAAGCAAGGCGTTTGAACATTACTACATTTGGTATGGTAGATACCAATTGTGATCCGAATAAAGTAGAGTTTGCGATCCCTGCAAATGATGATGCGACCAAATCCATTGCTATCATTGTTAACTATATAGCAGCGGCAATTGCAGATGGTTTGGCAGAGCGGCAGGCAGAAAAGGACGACGATGACGGCAGCAGCGACAGTGAAGAAAGTGCTGAAGCAAAAGCGGCCCGTTTTGAACAAAAAGCTGATAGCGGAGATGACAGAAATAAAAGAGCAAGAGGCGCAGCGCCAACCAAACGTCGTATACCAGGACCTGGTGCGGGAGGTAGAAGGCCGGCAAGCGGCGGAAGTGGACCAAGATAAGGCTCTTTCCGGAGATTCTTTGGTGTTCCACATTAAGGAACCCCAAAGAAGAATGAACTGACTGGATTACAGTGAAGATTGCGGTTTTTTTTTGGCACCCGGTGGTAATATAACTATTAATATACCTGGTTGCCGTTATGCATCCAGGCAGGTTCTCCGCAGTACCAGCACGCAAATCCACCACATACCTGTTTTGAAGATGGTACTAAAACTGTTCGCTTTTCTAAAAATCAATTTATTAAAAATTCCCAAACAGAGGGTAAATACTCTTTCAACACAACCGGATGATCAGACTGGACGGGGAGTTTGGGGCAAAACATATTACCATGAGTGCAACAATAACAGCAGCAGACATTAATAAATTGCGCCAGTCAACAGGCGCCGGCATCCTGGATTGCCGCAAGGCATTAACAGAAAGTAATGGCGATTTTGAAGCAGCTATCGACTGGCTGCGCAAACAAGGCCAGAAAGTAGCAGCCAAACGCAGCGACAGGGAAGCAAAAGAAGGAGTGATCTTTGCAAAAACCTCCGCCGATAATAAGACAGGCATGATCGTTTGTGTTAGTTGCGAAACTGACTTTGTAAGCAAGAATGCCAGCTTTATAGCTTTTACTGAAAGTATTATGGATGCCGCAATTGCCAAAAATGTAAATACGGTGGAGGAATTAAATGAAGTTGAAATTAACGGAGCAAAAGTAGCTGAACTGATCAATGATAAACTAGCTGCAATGGGTGAAAAAATTGCTGTTAAATTTGAGAAAGTAGAAGCCGCTTACGTTGCATCATACATACATGGTGCTAACCGTATGGGTGTATTGGTAGGTTTTAATAAAGATGCCGGTATTGCCGGTAAAGACGTGGCCATGCAAATTGCTGCGATGAATCCATTAGCTGTTGATGAGGCTTCAATTGCTCCCGAAACCGTTAGAAGAGAAAGAGAGATTGCCATTGAACAAATCAAAGCGGAAGGTAAGCCTGCCGAAATGGCTGAAAAAATTGCCGTGGGGAAAGTAAATAAATTCTTTAAAGACAATACCTTAATGGCCCAGGCATTTGTAAAGGATAATAGTAAAAGCGTTGCCGGTTACCTGAAAATGGTGGATGCTGATCTAAAAGTGGTTGAATTTAAGAGAGTGGCATTAGGATAATATCTCCAGGATATTTTTAAAAAGCGAAGCGGTGGCTTCGCTTTTTTTATGCCAAATTTAAAAGTCGGGCAATGCCATCTTCACCAGGCCACCAATTAAAGCGACGAATCAAAATTCTCCTCACTATTGATTTAATTACATGCAGCCGGGAATTGATAAAATATTCAGGATTAAAAAAAGAAATGATATGTTTTAAATTTGCCTGTGATATATTCAATAAAGGCAATGAAACAATTTTAAAAATATATCTTCGCAAAAATTTTAAACAGATGGTGCCCAAATTCAAGCGTGTTCTTCTCAAACTTTCCGGAGAATCTTTAATGGGAGATAAAAATTTCGGGTTAGACAGCCAGGTAATTACCCGATATGCGCAGGATATAAAAAGTATAATTGAATTAGGTGTCCAGGTAGCTATTGTGATTGGAGGTGGTAACATTTATCGTGGAATGAACGAGGCTGAGACAGGCATTGAAAGGGCCCAGGGGGACTATATGGGGATGCTGGCAACCGTTATTAACGGGATGGCCTTGCAAAGCGGGTTAGAAAAGGCAGGGGTTTACACACGCCTCCAAAGCGCCATCAAAATGGAACAAATTGCTGAACCATATATACGCCGAAGGGCAATCAGGCATTTGGAAAAGGGCAGGGTAGTGATCTTCGGTGCCGGTACCGGCAATCCATATTTTACAACCGATACAGCGGGATC
Organism: Ferruginibacter sp.; assembly: GCA_040006615.1. Lineage (GTDB taxonomy): Bacteria > Bacteroidota > Bacteroidia > Chitinophagales > Chitinophagaceae > Ferruginibacter. The sequence continues at coordinate 1,430 of JBDTWP010000115.1, read as the reverse complement.
ATTAAGAGCTATTGAAATACAGGCGGAGGTAATTTTAAAGGGAACAAGGGTGGATGGAATCTATTCCGCCGATCCTGAGAAAGATGCGGCCGCCACCAAATACTCAATTATTTCTTTTAATGAATGCATTAAAAAAAATCTAAAGGTTATGGACATGACTGCCTTTACTTTGTGTATGGAAAATGAATTACCGATCATTGTATTTGATATGAATAAACAGGGTAATTTATTAAGGGTGGTTGCAGGTGAAAAAGTCGGGACATTGGTAAAGGGATAGATTTATAATACTCAAATAAAAGCTTCCCATTAATTTTCGGAAGCTTTTTGTATGTATGAAGGAATGCAGCCATTTTTGCTGAAGATATTAGTAATATTTTAATTTGGAGAAAGGCGAGTTTAAATGGGTGCATTTCAATAAAAATAACAATGGATAACAAAGAAAATATCGATTTGTTGGCATCATTTAAGAAACTGTTGGCGGAAAACAAAAGCCTGGAAGTAAGGCTGAAGGAATGCACAAAAATAATAAACAGCAGGGATAGCGAAATTGAGATGCTTCAGATGATGTTATCGGAGGCAAATGAATACAGGAGCAGCACAGACAGCCAGTTAAAGGAACTAAAGGAATTACAGGGTTATGTAAATGATCTGCAACAACAGGTAGCCGGAACTACTTACATGGTAACAGGCCGGGAACAGCAAATAACTGCTCCTGACAGTGCGGGGCATCAACTTGAAAAACTTAAAACAGCCCACGCTTACCTGCAATCACAACTAACGGACCTGCAATCGCAGTTGCTGGAAATTAATAAACGGAACCTGCTTTTGCAGCAGCAAACCAGCCGTATTGCTGAGCTGGAAAGCCTCCTCGGGAATGCAGAAGAGGAGATCAATAATCGCAAATAGAAATCGAAAAGTTGATTGCCTTACCGCCTTCAATCAATCCACTTAACAACCAATCAACTTATGAACCTTTCTTTGCAACTGCGGCTTTCTTCACCGGCTTTGCCAGTCTTGATTTTCCAAAAGAACCTTTGGCAATTTTGCCTTTTTTTGTTTTAATATCTCCACGTCCCATAATAGTACCTAATTTAAGTGGTGATGAATAAGTTAAAAAAGCAAGACATACCAGTACGTCTTGCTTTTTTTAATGTGGTCAGGCAATCTTTACAATTTAGCAGATAATTCTTTGCCAGCTTTAAATTTAGCTACTTTTTTAGCTTTGATTTTAATAACAGCACCCGTTTGTGGATTACGGCCGTTACGGGCCGCTCTCTTTGATACGGAGAAAGTACCAAAACCAACTAAAGTAACTTTACCATTACCTTTTAAAGTCTTTGTTACTGCTTCTGTAAAAGCATCTAAAGATGCATTAGCTTGTGTTTTTGTAATGCCTGCATCATCAGCAATTTTTGCGATTAATTCTGCTT
>JBDTWP010000114.1:0-16457 GCA_040006615.1 Ferruginibacter sp. | reverse complement strand
CTGATAAAGATGTAGGAAACCTTCATAGACTCTGAAGGCGGCTAACATTCGGTTTACTGCTATGCTGGCTGACGGAAGTGCAATCAGCTTATGTGCTACTATCATCTACTATCCGGCAGACGTAATTCTATTGAGCTTTAGTTGTTAACTTCATTATTAGTTTTTCAATCAGCTGCGGATATGGGCTTTGACATAATAAAATGCCAGCACAGCAGCAAGCCGTCCTCGTTGTACGCCTTTGGAGAGCCCCTGAACGATTTGAATAACCAAAAGTAAAAATGTCAAAGAAAACGCAACGAATTATAGGTACGTTGGGCGCCACTTAGCCCAAGCTCATGCAAATTGAATATTATAAATTGACATAGAACACATGAAATATTTTATCTGTTTTCTTCTTGTATTTCTTTTTATTTGTTGTGCTTTTGATTCATTTGAAAACAATCCTGATAAAATTGATAAAAAGATTTTGGCAGTAAGCAACTACCGGAATGGAGAAATAATACCGCAGGTAACGGACCCAGGCATATGGGGTATTAGCCTCGTAACATTTGGTGCCTGGTGTTGGTACAATAATGATTCGGCTACCTACTCCGGCTATGGTAAACTATACAATTGGTTTGCTATAAATGATTCCAGGGGTTTAGCTACCCAGGGTTGGCATATCCCAACTGATGCAGAATGGACAACGCTATCAACCTGTTTGGGAGGCGAAGATATAGCTGGTGGTGCATTGAAAGAAACCGATACAGTACATTGGGCAAGCCCTAATACCGCAGCCACAAATAGTAGTGGTTTTGCAGGCCTGCCGGGCGGCTTCCGGTACATTAATGGTTTGTATTTTAACATTGGTAACTTCGGGTACTGGTGGAGTTCTTCGCAAAACTTTACATACTTCGGCTCGTACTACCAACTGAACTATAATGGCGCAAGTGTCTACAATTCCGTCAAGGATAAGACAAGTGGGTTTTCTGTGCGTTGTGTGAGAGATTGACAATTTGCCTATTTGACAATTTGATGCTTACTGCGAATCGGTCGAATTTTGAAAATTATGAGTTTACATTATGAGTTACCGGTTTACTCACTGGCGCAGGTATCTGACCGTCTATGACCTGCGCCTATCCGTACTTATCTCACCTCTAATTCAAACCTGCCAAGTCCAATAATCCTTTACCATTTGGGGTATAATAATCAATTGCAGTGTTATACTTTCCATTCTTGCGGTTCTTTTACATAACCTGCTCTTACCAGATTTCATGTAAATAATCTAATCTTTGATTATACATTTTCGTCTGGCACAGGTCTCCGACTTGTGCCTATCATCAGGATTTTTATTATGTCCGTGCTACAGGTTTATGTGGTTTTGCAAATCACCAACAAAAGCACGATCAATGCTATTCAATAACAAATATCGTAACTCAAATAGCAATAACTTAGCTACAAACCCATCAGCATTACGCCATGCTATCCCCAATATTTTACCGCCACCATTTTAGAATGGAAGCATCTTTTACATCCGCGCGGATTCTGTTTTTTTTATACCCGCAAAAAATGGCCTGGTAGGCCCGCTGATAGGCCGGCAATTTCTTTCCCGGTTCCGGGAATATTTTGCATAAAATAAGCTTAATTTCCTGCCCTGTTTATTGTCCGAATGCATAATAATGCTTATCTTTTGCCAGCAAAAAGTGCCGGTTAGGAACAATCCCTTCATTGTAGCTTACTTTTGCACTTTAAATACTCATATATAAAAACGATTGTTATGAACAGAAGATCTTTTTTAGGCAATGCCGCTGCAGGGCTTGCCTCTACCGCAATGCTTAGTGCCATGCCTGCTGGCTTACTTGCCATGGCGAACAGGAAAGGTATTAATATGCCGCTCGGTTTTCAGAGTTATGTGTTCCGGGATGTGATCTCCCTGAAACCGGAAGAGACCATGAAACGCCTGGCTGGCTATGGTTATCAAAATGTAGAATGGTGTAGCCCCAAAGGATACAAGGGGCCTTTTGCCCCGCTGGAGAAATATTCGGGGAAGGAATTGAAGCAAATCACCAACGATGCCGGACTGCAAACTACCAGTTGCCATTTTACCTGGAAAGAGATCACGGACGATGCAAGCCTGGCGGAGCGTATTGAATTTGCCAACCAGTTGGGGTTGAAAACCATGGTGTGCTCAGGTGGGCTGGGAGCCAAAACCGAAGAAGAGATAAAGATGCGTTGCGAACAGATGAACCATGTGGGAGATCTGGTGAAGAAGGGCGGCATGATAGCAGGATATCATAACCACAACGGAGAGTTTGACGAAAAGATCAGTGATCGTCCGCAATATGATTTGATGCTGGAGCACCTGGATCCTTCGCTGGTAAAAATGCAGTTCCAGGTAGCCGCTATTACGTCGGGTTATAAGGCACAGGATTATTTCCGTAAATACCCCGGTCGTTTTATATCGGCGCACCTCCAGGATTACGCTCCTTCGGATCATACCAAAGAAGTAACGATGGGTACGGGCATTGTAGACTGGAAAGATTTTTTTGACGCCGCCAGGGTCGGCGGACTCCAATATATTTTTGTTGAGATGGAATCTGACCCCACTATAATGAAGGGATGTGCGGACTATATAAAAAGTTTGTAGCGGGTTATAAAGTTTGGCGAGTAGCTTCCTTCGCAGAAACGTTCCGTCGGCATTATTTCGTGTCCATACTAAACAACATTCGGCCGGGAGGAGCTATTGCGGGGAAAGGCCCTGGATGATGAAAAATGTACCAAAGCAGGCGGCATTATGCAGCCTGCTTTTTATTACCGGAGATTTGTTGTAGCGCCAGGCGGTACATCAATACATTGCTGGTTTACTAATATATATATCCAAAAAAAACATTTTCACATTCCCTGCCCATCAACATTTAGCCTGTACAAGCGTTTAATGGTTTGAAGAGCTGCTTGCACCAATTGGGGCCCCCATCCGGAATAAACATTTTAAAGCTCCATTACTGTGGGGCTTTTTTATTTTAACAATTTGTAACGAAACTTAGCCCGTTGTTTCTCGTCTCATTGCTGTAATTATTGATCATAAAAAAACATCACTCATGAAAAAGATTTTTACTTATTCAATTGTAGCGGTTTTAGTTGCGGTTTTTTTTACCAGTTGTGCTAAAGAAAGAATATATGATAACAGGACCTCCTGGCTTTCGCAGGAGAGCGGCAATGTGGTATATAGTAATAACCCCTGTGGATTATATGTAGTAGAAACAAATTATGGATATACCGTTGTTCAAAACATTGATGGATTAAGGACCTATGAAGGTGATGTGATGTATGGAAACTTCGGCGGTTATGGCACCAGGGATTTCTTTAATTATACTGCAGATATAGTTACCAGGGGAAACGTGGTGGAATATGATCTTACTTATAATGAAGCCCTGGGTGCAATTGATTATTATTGTCCTTTAGGTAAAGCCAGTGGATTAAAAATGAAGCAAAGTGTAACTTCAAAAAGTAAAATTTTGAGAATCGCTATTCCGGTAAAACAATAAAACAATCATTCAGTTTCGGCGGGTAATGTCAATAATTTAAGGGATCAACTAAGAATTGCAATTATATAATTTTGAGGTGTCGAATCTTAAAACCAATTGCAATCCCCACTTTGGCGCAAGGTGCTCCGTAAATTGAGTACCCTTCAACTGGCGCAAGCCTGGTAGCAAAGGCATTGAGGGCTGGCCATGCTTGTGCCAGACAGCAAAAAGAGCAAAAAGGTAGTAAGCTATTATATTGCCAATTGCCAAACGCCAACAATGATGGATAATACCCAACAATAGTAGTTAAAAACCTTCCATCAAAGTAGACTCGGCATTACTCCAGCCCATAATAGTTTATTTTTTTCACTCATTTTTTATTGGTATGAAAGGGACTCTAAATCTCTACCCCCTTTTCGGAAGATTTCTTTTCCACTCGTATTTTAAAACCCACCTAATCCGGAAATTCAAAACCCACCTGATCGGAAAAATTAATACTTAAAGGAGAAAGAAATTCACATCATTTTAATTTAGAATGCTAAAGAGACCAGCATTTTAACCAGGGATGCAGTAGGGGGAGGTGCTAATCCTGTCTACACTACAACTAGAAAATCGGAAGCGGGTTTTGGACTCCGGAAATTCCCCCAAAATTAAAGTTTATGTTCACCTATATTCTGGTTTTGGGGACGGCCAGAGCTTTGGAGACAACTAGGGACAACTGGACTCATAAGGGGGTCATCTTATAAACTGCTGAAAGTACGCCCACCCTTCTTTGTGATTCCATATCTTTTGGAAATAGCTGCATTTTAATTTTAATTTAAAAGCCCATTGGAGATTTTCAAACATACAAGACAAACGCTTCTCGAATGAAGACGCCCGACTTACCAATTATACTTTTTAGATTTGTCGGCTATTTTCCATTTTATTATCTAACTTTAGACTACCGCAACCGACAATTCAAAAATGCGTTTCTTAAGCATTTGATTTTCAAAAGATAAAAAATGTCGACAATTGCTTAAATTGCTGTGCTGGCAGCAAGGCTAAAGTGACACAACCTATCCTGTTAAAGTGACACGCCATCAGAGTAATTAGTTCTTAGTTTGAAGGATTCAAACATATTTTAGCAACTGATCAATTCTCTAATTTTCTCCGAGTGACAATAAACTAAATCATGGCTTACGATGCTTTTATTTCATATTCTCAAACTGAAGATGCAAGGATTTCTATTGCGATTCAGGATGGTCTGCACAGGCTGGCAAAACGCTGGGATGAGTTAAGCTCCCTGCGGATATTTCGCGACGGATCAAATATGCAACTAAAATCTATTATGCCATCTCTTGAAGAGGCCCTTGATGAATCTCGTTATTTGATTTATCTCGCTTGTCCAAAGGCGGCAAAAAGTGGATGGGTTATAGATGAACTGGAAACCTTCCTTCGCAATAAAGATGAGCAGCATATTTTAATTATTCTTACAAAGGGGGATTTGGTTTGGGACAATGTAGTTGGTAGATTTAAGCATAGCGACTCGTCAGCATTTCCTGAGCTTCATAAAAACTATTTTTCCAAAGAGCCATTATTCTTGGATTTGAGATGGGCTTCAGACGAGAAGGACCTGTCTCTTTCCAATCCCAAATTTCTTAATGCCATTGCCACAATAGCCGCAACACTAAAAAATATCCCGAAGGACAAACTCACCGGTACTCTCATTGAAGAACAACAAAGGTTACGCCGGAACCAGAGAATCAACCTTAGCTTTCGAGGAGCATTTGGGTTTGGCATTATTCCCTTCTTACTTTTCCTGTGGGCTATGTTTTTTGGTTTTACTTCTGACGCTATACTTTCTGACAAAATGGTGAGCTATTTGTTTTTATTATTAGGTTTTCCGACCGCTGGAACAATAGGTGCACTAAGCTGCGGTGTAAGATGGAGAGGAGCGATAGGATTTGCACTTGGCTTTTTGCTACTTCTGCCCATTTACATGATGGTTAGCATACTTCCATTCAGTAATGTCTGTGGCGATTATACCCTACTTGTGTTGTTAACGTTGATAGGATATTTAATAACAGGTACTATCGGAGCTGCTTTCTGTACTGAAATTCCTTGGTGGAAAGGCCGTTCAGTTTTTATTTGGGGGGGCTTGATATGTGCCGGTATATTTATTCTAATTCGTGGATCACTTCCAGAAGGGATTCATACTCCTGTTGTTTCAGACGTTTGGTTTTTGTCGAGACTTTCAATTTTAGCTCATCGATCACTAGATATTGCGGGAGATCTATTTTCTGAACGTTATTACGCTGTTTTGATTCCATTAGTGGCGTCGTGTATTGTAAGTGGTTTTCTTTTCGGGTTGCAAATTGCTAATGCGAGAATCAAGTTACCGTTGAATTTTCGGAAACCATTTGCCATGCCTCGGCAATTGCAACACATAAATCGAAATAGGTTTTTCAAAATATCCGTTGCAATTATCCTTTTAGCAGTTATATTGTTATGGACTTACATGTCGACAAAGTCATATCAAACCAAAACAGCATTATCAGTTGTTAAAGCGGAGGCGAGAACGCCCCATTTTGAAAATATCGGTGATAAAGACTGGGAGCAAGAATTTTTTATTACACTGCGTTGCAGGAAGATATTGAATGAACGCGGTTACCATTCAGAAGCCATGATGCTTTCTTTGCAAATTCAAAAAGGAATAAGGCAATTCGGACATTCGACCAGTTTATTCTTTGACAGGTATGTCTCCATAGATGGACCATTAGAACGCTTTGCGTTGATTGCAAGTTATGTTAAACAATTTGGCGAGCCTGGCGAATTGGACTCTTTACTAAATATTGCGCATGGGGCCGTTAAAGAAGCAAATATTTTGGCAATAGCTGAAGTTGGCCACACCGAAATTCTATATGGTCATCGTTCGCAAGCACTCGAAACATTTCAACTCGGTAAATCATTACTTCAAAAGAATGATCAATATGAAGCATCATTCTTAGCCCAGGGATACTATGCATATGGCGACATTCTAACTTCAACTAAACTATTGAAAAGTATTTCAAATTATGCGATGACCGCAGAAGAATCGAGTCTTATAGGCTTTTCTGATGATATTTTTCCGTCCAGTGGTGTAGCCTTCTGGAAAACTGGGGTATGGAAAGAAATGCTACATTGGAAAACTGATGCGGGGGCTGCAATGCTAGAAGTCGTAGCATCTATGTGTCGAGACGGTCAGCTTCAAACTGCATTATCCACTTTACGTAAAGTTAAAGGTTCGACTAGTTTTTGGCACTCTGATGCTAAGCTATCCGGAGCCGCTATAGAGGGTGAGCAATATGCTGTAGCTTTTACAGTATTAGACTCGTTGCGAGCGACTGAAAATCCAGGATGGACCGATTACGATGATGAGGCAGAAGGAATAATAGCGATACTTAAAATACTAAAACTACATCCCAACGAAATGGCACTTCAACAAGCTATAGAACGGCTTGAAAGTCTCGAGTTTCGTGCCAGGAAAGCAAATCTAATAGACAGGTTTACAGGTGTTAACTTATGCTATGCATTTGCCTTAGCAGGCAAAGATACGAAGGCAATCAAACTCGCTGAAGACCTGACGGAGGAAAAATGGAATACGTATATAATGATCGCTTCAGAGATAAAGGACCGTAATAAATCACAGAGCAAATCCTTGCTTGAAAAATCATGGAGAGAAGCTTACCTCGACCATTTTGGAACTTATGAGCCAAATGAGGTGTTGAACAAAATATCCGAAACCCTCATAAGTATTGGGTCTTACCACAAAGCACAAATTATTGTTGATGATAAAGAATCACTTGAAACCTGCTTATTGATCCTTGAGTTTGATCAAAAGAGCAGAGCCGATAACTGATAGATTGACCACCAGAAAAGCCCATGCTGCCAACATTGCATTGGCATTATGGCGGGGCGACGACTATATTCTCGGCCTTTTGTTTATTAATCAGCTTCAGTTTCGGGAGACGAATACCGCCAAACTATAGAATAAACGATGAGCTTCTGTATCTTTAATGAGCAGAGGCACCGGGCAGAAGGAACACAGAATACCGCCACATCGCCAATGCTTTAACGTTGCACGCCATTTTTTTGGCCTCCATTCAAGTTGACAGTACCAAGGGAAATTTCTTAACTTCGAACAAATATTATAAGACATGCTAGTTGAACGAACAACCAAAGAAGTAATTATTAGGCTTCCAGCTTCAGTGGACACAGAAGACCTACAGGATTTTTTGAACTATGCACGCTTCAAGGAGCTAACTTCTTCTTTTAAAGTTGATCAAAAGGAAGTGGATAAACTTGCTGGGCAAATAAATACAAAATGGTGGACTAAAAACAGAAATAAACTTGTGAAATGAGAATTATCGTTGACACAAACATTGTTTTTAGTGCTATTCTAAATTCCAGCAATAGAATCGGAAAAATTTTACTGAACTCAAAAGAGCATTTTCAATTTTATACTTGCGACTATTTGAGGATAGAAATCCAGCGACATCGTACTTTGGACTGTGGTGGTGGCAACTTCATCAGTGCAAACATTTTCTTTAGCCGGCTGGTGCGCTGGTAATTTTTAAGGTACCCGTAGTGCCTGATCTTTACAAACCGGTGTGGCAGAATATGCTGCTCGTAGCGGCGGTTAAATTCATCAATGCTTATTGTAAGCTGCTGCTGCCCATCTTTGCTGTCACAGGCATGGTAATCTTTGTAGTTAAAGGTGATGGTATTATCACAGCGTATAGCAAAAGAACCACAGCAGCTACCAATGCTTTTCCAAAAGTCAGGGCTGGACATTGACAAAAAGGTTTTGAAAGAGAAAAGGGTCAGCCTTGTAGCACATTGGAATGCATATGCTCCTGAACAATGCCACTAAGTGAATCAAATCCTTTCCTCATATATCAGCGGCACCATTGTACCAGTAATAAAAGGTGGATGATCATTTTCTCTATCTTTTCCAGTTTTGCTTTTAACTCATCTATTTCTTTCTGTTGTTCTTTCACAGCTTCAACAAGCACAGGAGTAAGCCTGCTATAATCATTAGCTTTGTAGCCGTTAGCATCGGTCTGCACCATTTCAGGATACAGCTTTTCCAACTCCTGTGCTGAAAAGCCTATTTGCCTTTGATCGGTATAGCCTTGAAAATCTTTTTTCCAGTTGTAGTAAATAGGATTGAGCGCAAGAACCGATGACAGCACGTTACTTACGGGAAGAAGGTTTGTCTTGAAGCGTATGTCAGAACAGGCGCCAATAGCGCCTGTTGCGCAAATGTTACCAATTACTTCAAGCTTATGTGTTGGTGTGCCGATGCCTATGTTACCGTTTGTGGCAAGTGTCAATCCAATATTGAAACCTGCATAAAGAGAAAAGGGTTGGTTAGTTTTTGTACCGATATATCCATTGCCTGCCGTGATTAAAGTAGATACGGATACATTGTTATCAGTGTGTGTTATTCCATACTGCCCGGCTGGTGAAACCACAGTTAGCTTTTCCAATAAAGAGAGTAAAGAAGGAATTGCTTAATGCGCTTGCCGTTATAAGTTTTAATTCAGTTGATTAAATACGATAAAGAAATGTCATCCCGCCGCGGACCACAATTTATAAAGCCCAGAATGTAAGCGTAACGCGGGTTCTGGGCTTTTTTAATACCCCCCAAAATTGGCCTGGTAGGCCCGCTGGTAAGCCGACACTTTCTTTCCCGGTTCCGAGAATATTTTGCTTAAAATATTCATAAATCATCTTAGGATTTTTAGATATTTCATTGATATGCCTGAAATTTACAGAACTGATCTTACAGCGAGAGTACGTAGTTAGAATAGGCTTCCAACTTACATTCTGAGGCTTTTTGATATTTTTTGGTGTATCTAGGGCGTACCCTGATATTTTCTCGGCAGGTTTGAAAGGTAGCCGTCCGCGGTTGTAGTAACTGTTAACAATGCTATAATAAAATAGGCATTCTTACTTCAATCGGTGCGCTTTCTAAGTCTCTACCCCCTTTTCGGGAAGATTTCTTTTCCACTCGTATTTTAAAACCCACCTAAGGAAATTCAAAACCCACCTGATCGGAAAAAACTAAATCTTACAGGAGATAGAAATTCACATCATTTTACTTTAGAAAGGTAAAGAGACCAGCAATAGCCGAAGATGCAGTAGGGAGAGGGACTAATCCTTTGAACAATCCTGAACATTGATGAACATTGGACGCGTGTTTTTGACACTGGAAAGGCCCCAAAATGGACGATGATGTTCACTTTTTGTTCACCTCTGTTCAGGTTTGGAGACAACCAGAGGGACAACCAGCCTCATAAGGGATTAGTATTATTTACCGTTGAAAATGCGCCCGTCCTTCTTTGTGATTCTATTATCTTTTGCAAAAGGCAGTTTTTTAATTCTAATTTCAAAACCCACCTAATCTTTTCAAAACCCACCTAATCTTTTGAAAATTCTCCCGGATATTTTCAGAACTTACAAGACAAACGCTTTCAAATGGAGACACCCGACTTACCAATAATTACATTTTTTAGAATTGCCAACTATTTTCCATTTATTATCGAACTTTAGATTGCCGCAACCGACAATTCAAAATGCGTTTCTTAGAGGATTGACTCGTTTGCTTGCTAATACAGGTTATTACGCCGGTAAATCTTTTAACACACTGGCAAAGATATTTAATGTATCCACTGAAACGATGGCTATCCGTTTGGAAGAGCTTGAACTTATCAAATTTTAAAATGTAATAACTACAATTTGATCTTACAATTACTAAATTGAAGTAGGTAGTTTGCCTTACACTTATTAAATTCGTTTTAGCCTCTATTAGTTATTTCAGTAACTTTAAATCATCATCCTTCCAAATCAACAGAGCAGAGAACTGGATTGGGATTGGGTTTGAACTATGATTTCATTAAAGCACATGGCGGAGAAATAAGGGTTGAGACCGCTGAAAATACAGGAACTACATTTATCATTCAATTGTAACCCTTACAATGAAAAAAGTATTACTGCACCTGCTGCTGTTTGTATCCATTATACCTGCAAGCGGCCAGAATGTTGAAATTGAAGGATTACGGAAAATATTAGCGACTCATTCGAAGCAGGATACCTTTCGCGTAAACCGGCTGAATGAGCTGGCGGGTAATACTGCTATGCCATACACGGAAGCAGAAAAATTCGCTGCCGAAGCCCTGTTTATTTCACGTAAAACAGGTTACGCCATAGGCGAAGGTTATGCATTAGCTAATATGGGTATTGCAACAGTTTACCAGGGAAACACTAAGCAAGGTTTTTTATTGAATGAACAGGCTGACACAGCGGCAAAAAAAACCAGGGATCCTGATCTTCTTGCTTATGTGCTTTTGATACAGGGGCGTAGTAAGCTTTTAGGAGGTAATAAAGGAGCCCAGGCTGACTTATTAAATGCGGAGAACGCTTTAGAAAAAACAGGTAATAAGAAATTGCTCTCCCGATGCCAGGTGTATCTCTCGAATTTTAATCAAATAACCTTGAGCAATTACCCAAAGGCAATGGAATATGCCCTGAAAGCTAACCGGTCGGCGGAAGAGGCAAACTCACCAGAAACTACCACCCGGGCCCTGACCTCATTAGGTAATATCTATGTTACATCAGGCGACTTCGACAATGCGCTTATTTGTTATAAAAAAGCTATAGAGGAAAATAAAAAAATCGGGAACAATAACATCATGGCCAACCTGCAAAGTAACACAGGGGAAATATACCGGCTGACGGGAAAATACCCGGAAGCTATTGCGGCTTACAGGTTGGCGATGGAATATGATAAAGCACCGCGTTATACTGAAACAAATGAAAGTAATATAGCTGATGTGTATGTGCGTACGGACAGATTGCCTCTTGCTTTTCAATATGCGTTCAAGTCTCTGAAAACATCGAGGGAAATAGACGATCTTGTAGGAGTGGCCTGGATAAACGGCATACTCGCCCGTGCCTATTTGAAGGAAAAGATGCCCGATAGCACTATTTATTATGCTCTACATGGGTTAGACACAGCGAAACAGACTGGGACTATTGAATACATGCGGGACAATGCCGAAGCACTTGCAAATGCGTATGCATTCAAAAAGGATTTTGCAAATGCTTATAGCTATCATCTTCGATACATCAATTACAGGGACAGCATGGTGAATGAAGAGGTGCGTAATAAGACTGCCGTGCTGCAGTATAATTATGATCGTGAAAAAACGCAGGCACAGATCACTACCCTCAGGCAGGAAAAAAAATCGCAGCAGGCCTTTTTGTTTAGCTCGTTGATCGTGCTACTGGTCATCATCATTACGGCGATTCTGCTGTTGCGAAATAACCGGCAGAAGCAAAGGGCAAACAAACTGCTGCAACAACAAAAACAGGAAATTGACAATAAGGCCACGGAGCTTTCTGTTCAAAAAGACAACGTTGAATTGTTGGGCGATATAGGCCGAAAGATTACGTCCTCGCTTTCGGTGGAAAAGATCATTGGTACCGTTTACGACAACGTGAACTCATTAATGGATGCGGCAGTATTCGGCATTGGAATCTATCATGACAGCTTAAAGAGACTTGAGTTTCCTGCCACCTATGAAGAAGGGAAGCCCCTTCCCTTTTATGCAAATTCCATTGATGATAAAAATCGTTTTGGCCCGGCATGTTTTAACAAGGGAAAAGAAATTATAATAGGCAACCTTGACAAGGAATATAAAGACCATATTCAGGAGGTGACCATACCTCACGAAGGTGGCCAGCCTGCTTCCCTGATCTTTCTTCCACTAACGGTAAAAGAGAAAAAATTGGGGGTTATCACAATACAAAGCTTTCAACAAAACGCTTATTCCGACTACCAGCTTTTTATGCTGCGCAATATTGCTATTTACACCGCCATTGCCCTGGAAAATGCAGAGTCGTATGAAACATTGAGTCAAACATTCGTGAGCCTGAAATCAACCCAGACACAATTGATCCAGTCGGAGAAAATGGCTTCCCTGGGTGAACTTACCGCAGGCATTGCTCATGAAATACAAAACCCGTTGAACTTTGTAAATAATTTTTCAGAAGTGAATACTGAGTTAATAGAGGAATTGGAGCAGGAGGTTGATAAAGGAAACTTAAGCGTAGTGAAGTCAATTGCAAAAGACATTAAAGAAAACGAGCAAAAAATAAATCATCACGGCAAACGTGCTGATGCCATTGTAAAAGGCATGTTGCAACACAGCAGGAGCAGCACCGGGATAAAAGAACCAACGGACATCAATGCATTGGTCGATGAATACATTCGTCTCTGCTATCATGGCTTAAGGGTCAAAGACAAATCATTTAATGCCACGATCAAGACCGACTTGGATCCTTCGATCGAAAAATTAAATATTATCCCACAAGACATTGGAAGAGTGATTTTGAATATACTTAACAACGCCTTTTTCGCAGTTGATGAAAAAAGGAGATCCGGGATTGAAAACTACGATCCCACTGTTTCTGTTAACACAAACAGAATAAATGATATAATAGAAATAAGTATTGCAGATAATGGGAATGGAGTGGCTCAAAATTTAGTGGATAAAATCTTTCAACCTTTCTTTACAACCAAACCAACAGGCCAGGGAACAGGACTGGGTTTAAGTTTAAGTTATGATATTATTAAAGCCCACGGTGGAGAGATAAAAGTGGAAACGAAAGAAAGTGAATTTACAGAGTTTGTTATTCTATTGCCGTTAACAGTACAAGTTTAAGTTAAACTGTTAACTACGTGTTAGTGTTGGTTTGATCAAATAGTGGCAATTACATTTAAACTTATAAAATGGTTGGAGCGGCTGTGACCGAACCAGCGAAATAACCTGTTCACCTCTCGGTTGGCATGCTAACTATTCTCGAACATGCAATGGTCACCTTCTAATACCGGACTTAATCCGACGCTTTCGCATATAGTTTCGAATATATTTTTATCTGACTCAGTCATATAATTCTTCGTATATCTATTTGCCTTCCATTTTGATGTTCCGCATGCGGCCTTGCGCAGTTACAATTAAGATCGAATCTCCCACCCCACAATAAACTGGCATCCGTAACAGTAATAGCCTTTTTTAAGTTTACGAGAGTCTGTTGCTCATCAAGGAGCGCCGTAAGCCATCGTCCAGCCAGCGATTTTCCATTTATTATCGAACTTTAGATTGCCGCAACCGACAATTCAAAAATGCGTATATTAATAAATTAACTTAAATTATATCTAACTTACGCTTTTATTTTTCTTCAAATACAGAGATTAATGAAAACCCGATCACTATCACTTTATATTTCGCCTGAAAGCGGGAACGTTTCTGCCGAGTTGATTATACCTGATAAACCGATCTGTGTACTGACATTGGCACATGGAGCTGGGGCGGGAATGAATCACGATTTTATGATTACAATTTCCAAAACACTTGCCGAAAAAGGTATTGCTACGCTACGTTTCAATTTTCCATTTATGGAAAATAAAAAAGGAAGACCAGACTCTCCCGCGGTGGCCCACAAAACAATTGAAGTAGCGATGAATAAAGCAGATGAACTCTTTCCCTCTCTCCAATTGTTCGCATCCGGTAAATCATTTGGAGGAAGGATGAGTTCACAATATTTGGCAACCCAACCAGCGGTGGATGCAAAAGGAATTATTTTTTTTGGATTTCCGCTTCATCAATCTGGAAAACCTTCGATAGAAAGGGCTGAACATCTTAAGAGTGTCAAGGTACCCATGCTTTTTCTGCAGGGCACCAGAGATGAATTGGCGTCCTATGATCTTGTAAAAAAAGTATGTGCATCACTTCGATTGGCAACACTTATAAAGATTGAAGGAGCGAATCATGCATTTAAGGCAGGAAAACAAGATATTGTGCCGATCCTTGCTGATTTTACCAGGTCCTGGATAGAGAAGAAAGTAAAGAACTTTCAGTGAAAATAATGGGCGGTTTATGCTTCAGCTAACATTATAGGCTATGCTAAGTGACATGCTACAATCTAAAAAGTAACAAAATTATTTTTCCGACTCCAGGATGAGGAGGAATGTTTCAACAGAGTACATTTTGCTTCATTATTAATAGAAACTAAACTCAGGAAATTAGCGATAAATACACGAAATATTTCATTAACAATAAAAACCAATTCATAATAAAGTTTCGTGATGAAAACATCATTGAATATTCCGAAAGCGGTGAAAATTTTCAACATATTAAAAGTGCTATTGTTACCTACTGCAGGTTGGAGTTGGTGGAAGACCGCTTCATTTGGAAATAGTGAAATACTGAAATATTTAATCAGCGATAAAGCCAGTTGGTAGTTCGTTACATTTACTGTTATACATTGGATTGATATTTTTTCCCCCATGCTGTCAGTAGTCTGTGACTACTGACCTTCGCATAATTCAATTAATTTATTATTAATCGGATTTAGTTTCAAATAGGGAGGAAGGAGTAGGTCAGCAATTTACAACCATACAAATCAATAATTGTATTGACGCAACAACAATACAAAAAGGCGAAGAGTAAGAGTTTGATAATCAATAGCAATATTTTATGTAAGTTGCGGTGAGTAACGCCAATGCAGGCGTTGAACTGTAACTGTGTCGACATCCTAAATTCAAACGACCCATCAATTAGTTTAAAATGAGCTACGACCTTTATTGTTATAAATCACATCTCGGCAGACCTGACCTGAAAGAAGCACAGACTCTTTATGAAGTTGACGAACTTGAAGATGAAAACGAGATAGAGTCTGACCCCGGGGCAAAGCTAAAAATTACAGAAGCTCTTTTGGACTTTAACCCACGACTTGAAAGTTTTGATTTTGATTACAACGTAATTGCCGAACTACGAAAAATTAGTGTAGACGAAGAAAAAGAACAGTTTGACTACATTGAATTAAATACACCAGAAGGAGACCTTGCGACACAAATAACAATTTTTGACAACAGTGTTTCAATTACTATTCCTTATTGGTATTCGGGTGACAAAGCAAAAGACGTATTTAATAAAATAAATCAATACACAAAAATAATTCGGCAAACAGCAGGTTATTTTGTTTATGACCCACAATCAGAAAACGTATATGACCCAATGGTTGATCGCTTCAACGGACTTTCTATTTATACAAATATGACTGGCGAAGTTGAAAAACTTAAAACGGAAAAGACTGAAAGCATACACAAAAAACCCTGGTGGAAATTTTGGTAATTAAAACATCATTTCGTTTACAGAAAACGGCTACAGCCAACAATGCATCATAATGAATTATGTTGACCTCTCTGCCATCATTGATGCTTATAAACTTAAAAGAAATCGGTCTAAAACTGATACTAAACCTATCCCCCCGGGAAAAAAGCCAACACACCCTGCTACGCAAACGAAATTTCAAATATAGCAACAAAAACCATTACAGCTTAGTAAGCGGCTTTTTTTACTTTTGTCGGGCACCAATAAAATTTAATATTTTTTAAAAAAAATTTCTTATGCGGGTTATCGCCTGGCAGAAGATAGATTGTATATATATTAACTGTAATACTAAAATGTATAGTATCGTTAAATAATTTTTGCTGTCTTGTATTTGGTAAAAATCCTGTATCTCCAAAACATTTTATTATTGAAAGCAACAGATGAATATATAATTGTCTTAAAAATGTATTATATTTATTTTACTTTAAAAATTAATACATTTTATTTTGGCAAAGTAAATTTTTCGCTTGTTGCGGTATTTTTTTATCAGCAAATAATGTAACTATTTTTTTAGTATTCATGTACATGGTGGTAACAAGCATTAAAACAACGAGATGTATAAGCAGTTGGTAATTTTTGTATTCAGAAAAATTTATATTATGAGGATATGTGTTAACGCTTTAAGCAAATTATTTATTTTATAATAAACGTCTTAATAGTTTGCGGATAATAAAGTGAGGTCATCATTTGACTT
>JBDTWP010000113.1:0-16662 GCA_040006615.1 Ferruginibacter sp. | reverse complement strand
GAGTTGATATGTTATTATATCATAGCTTTTCAAAAGCCTCCGAGGAAGTCAAGGCAAAAGAAGACCTCATAGCTCTGAAGAAAGAATTAATGACCAGTTATGCCGTGATAATCGATATACTGGTGCATAAGGATGATGATTTCGTGGAAGGTTTGGAAAGGGCTGTCCGCCACCGTAAAGCCGACCTGGTCATTATGGGAATTACCGGGAAATCTTCATTGGCACAGGTTTTCTTTGGCAGCAATACTTTAAAAATGGTAGAAACCAAAGTTTGCCCGGTGTTAATCGTTCCGGAAAAAGCAAGCTTTAACGATATCAGGAACGTAATGTTAACTTCCGACTTTAAAGATACCCTCAAGACAACACCTTCTGCTCTTATCAAAGATTTTCTTAAGGTATTCAATTCCCAGCTTCACATTGTAAATGTTGATAAGAACCATTATATCTCACTCACCAACAGTTACAAAAAGGAGACGCAGGACCTGTTTGAAATGTTTGAAGACTATAATCCGGAATTCTATTTTATGCGATTGTATGATGTAAATGAAGCCCTCAATCTTTTTGCCAATGACAAGGCTATCGACCTGATCATCCTAATCAGGAGAAATGAAACTTTTATGGATAAACTATTCAAATCCAGCCACACCAAGGCTATATCTTACCATAGTAAAGTGCCGATATTAGTAATGCATGAATAATTTTCCTTCCCGTTTTTTAGCGTCATCCTTTTATTTACATTTCAAAAGGCTGAATTTTGAAGATCGAACAAAAATGAAAGCATCATGAAATCCGGGCTCATCATTTTTATCCGGAACTCAATTGCCGGTAAAGTAAAAACCAGGCTCGCCAAAACGATGGGGGACGAAAAAGCACTCCTAATTTATAACCAATTATTAGCACATACACACTCTGTTACACGTGATCTTCCCTGCGATAAGTTCCTTTATTATTCAGATTGGGCAGATCAAAATGACAATTGGGAAAATGTCCGGTTTCAAAAAAGAGTACAGCATCCGGGCGATCTTGGCGAAAGAATGTCCAATGCCTTCCTTGAACTTTTTAAGGTGGGATATGAGAAGCTGCTGATCATCGGAAGTGATTGCCTTGAATTAAATGAGTTGATCATCAACGAAGCCTTTGACACTTTGAATACTAAGAAGGTTGTTATCGGGCCGTCATTAGACGGCGGATATTATTTATTGGGAATGACTGCTTATTTCCCTGGTATTTTTTTAGACAAAAAATGGAGTACTTCCTCTGTTTTAAAAGAGACCTTACAGGATTTATTTAATTCCGGTATTAAAGTAGGAAAACTGAAGATGCTGAATGATATTGATGAAGAAAAGGATCTCCCTGGAAATATGCAATCATGAAAGGATTAATTTTTATAATATACTGTTCCATTCTCTTAACTGCCTGTACAAACGCGCAAAAAGATAATATTTCCGCTCCTACACATGAAAAATGGACAGCTCTATTACAAAAATATGTTAATAATAAGGGAATGGTGAATTACAAAGCCATGAAAGCCGATATGGCAAAACTCGATGAATATTTAGCCATACTAAGTAAACAAAAACCCGCTAAAAACTGGAGCAGGAATGAAGAACTGGCATTCTGGATAAATGCTTATAACGCTTTTACCGTTAAACTCGTCCTGGAAAATTACCCTTTAAAAAGTATTAAAGATATCAACCCTGCCATTTCTGTTATTTTCGTGAATACTGTTTGGGATAAAAAGTTTTTCTCGATTGGGGGTGATAAGATGAGCCTGAATAATATTGAGCACGGTATACTCAGAAAGATGAATGAACCCAGGATACATTTTACGATCGTATGTGCTTCAGTAAGTTGCCCAAAGTTGCTGAATACTGCCTATGATGCGGCCTTACTGGATAATCAATTGAATAATGCTGCAAAGGATTTTTTGGCGGATAATACCAAAAACCAGTTAAGTGCCAGCCATCCAATACTTTCCAGGATCTTTGATTGGTTCAGCGGAGATTTTAAGGTAAATGGCAAATCAAAAATTGAATTTATCAACCAGTTTACTACCGTAAAAATTGACAAAAACGCCGATATCAGTTATCTGGATTATAATTGGAACCTGAATGAATAAAAAAAAGGAACATATTGTCATAATCGGCAATGGTATCTCGGGAATAACAGCCGCAAGGGGAATCAGGAAACAAACTGATCATACCATCACCGTTATATCCGCCGAATCTGACTATTTTTTTTCAAGAACCGCCCTGATGTATGTGTATATGGGGCATATGAAATTCGAACATATAGAACCGTATGAAAAATCCTTTTGGCAAAAGAACAAGATCGGCCTGATCAATGCCTTTGTACAAAAGATTGAAACCGCTTCAAAAATAATAAACCTGGATAATGGCGATTCAATACCTTATGACAAATTAGTGATTGCCACCGGTTCCAGGTCCAATAAATTCGGATGGCCGGGCCAGGACCTGAAAGGGGTGATGGGGTTATATTCTAAGCAGGACCTCGAATATTTGGAACAATACACGAAAAATTGTAAAGGAGCTGTCATTGCGGGAGGCGGATTAATCGGTATTGAAATGGCTGAAATGCTTCATTCAAGAAAGATCCCCGTTACGCTATTGGTAAGAGAAAAAAGTTTTTGGGGTAATATTTTACCCACCGCTGAATCGGCAATGATCAACCGTCATATAAAAGAACATCATATTGACCTGCGTTTATCCACCACCCTCAAAGAAATTCTTTCCGACCCGGATGGCAATGCAAGGGCGGTTGTTACTGATAAGGGCGAAACGATCGGATGCCAGGTGGTAGGACTTACTGCTGGTGTGACACCAAATATTGAATTCCTGCAAGGTTCGGGTATTGAGCTGGGTAGAGGTGTTAAAGTAAACAGGTGGCTGGAAACCAATATTGAAAATGTATATGCTATTGGCGATTGCGCTGAACAACATGAACCGATTGACCTGCGCAAACCAATTGAAGCGGTCTGGTACACGGGCAGAATAATGGGAGAAACTGTGGCTCAAACAATCTGTGGTAAAAGAACGGCTTACGAACCAGGCCCCTGGTTTAACTCGGCAAAATTCCTTGATATAGAATACCAGACCTATGGTTGGGTATGGGCGGTGCCACGCAAAAATGAAGAACAATTTTACTGGGAACATCCGAATGGGAAAATAGCTATCCGAATCTCTTACCATAGAGAAACAAGGACCTTCCTGGGTATCAACTGTTTTGGCATCAGGATGCGGCATGAATTTTTCAATAAAGTATTAGCGGATCATCTTACGGTTGATACCGTAATCCGCAATCTGAAAAGGGCAAATTTTGATCCTGAATTCTATCATACTCATGAAAAAGAGATTAGGGCTGCTTTTGAAAAAAATCATTCCATATTAACACCTGCAAATTATGGATAAAAAAATTACGAGTCTTTCAATAGCCAACCCCGAGCCGGATAACCTGCGGGGAGTTCAGAAACTATCTGCTGGCATGGGGATTACGGGTCTTTTTATCCTTTGCCTGGCTTTATTCAATATGAATTTTGCTTTCAAAACCGTATGGCTATCCCTTTCAATTATTTTAATCCTTGCGGGTATAATTATCTATTCTATCGGCACATACAAAAAATTGCCTGAAGGCATCAAAAATAACGGGGTTTATTATAAAAGTATTTCAAACAAGGGTGTGTTGGGTTGGGGCACAGGAATTGTTTTAACAGCACTATATGTTTTTCTTTATTGGTTTCCGGAATATTTAGGAATGGGTAAAGCAGGCGCTACCAACAATGGATTAGTTGGTTTTTTTGATCCCCTGAGTTATTTTTTAAATGGTCACGCTGCAAGTCAGTGGTTCGTATATGGCACATTGTACACAATGGCCATTGCAGGTTTTGGATATAAATTTATTTTAAAATACCGGCACAATAAATATCAATTGGTAAGAACCATTTCTGTCATATTTTTTCAATTGGGCTTTGCTTTTTTGATTCCAGAGATACTGACAAAACTAAATCCCACCCTGCCCTATTTTTCAAAAGACATCAAAAATATGTGGCCGCTCAATTATTATTTCTTCGAAGACTGGCATTTAAAGGGTATGCTTGGCGGTGGTAACCTGGGAATGTTTATGCTCATTTCCGGGTTGGCAATGATCTTTATCATTTCCCCCATACTTACCTATTATTTTGGCAAACGCTGGTATTGCAGCTGGGTATGCGGTTGCGGAGGGTTAGCAGAAACTGCCGGTGATCCCTTCCGCCATCTTTCCAGCAAGAAACTCGCTGCCTGGAAATTTGAACGGTGGAGCATCCATTCGGTCCTGGTATTTGCAGTGCTTACTACTATCGCCGTACTCTACACGTTTTTAGGCGACAAATCTAACAGTGTCCTGGTTACAAGGAGCCAGTTTACCTGGGGAGTTGCCTTCTTTCTTTCTCTTGTGATCGCTACCATTTTTATTTTCAAAAGAAAGGACCTGGATACAGATGCAAAATATACACTGGCGTCATTGGGTATTATCGTTACGGGTACTATTCTGTTCAATTTTTTTTCCGGCCGGAATAATATCCTGTTCATTAATAGTGACCAGTTTCGCTCCTGGTATGGGTTTGTAATAGGGGCGGCATTCAGTGGGGTAATTGGCGTAGGGTTTTATCCCCTGATGGGCAGCAGGGTATGGTGCCGTTTTGGTTGTCCGATGGCGGCTATCCTGGGTCTTCAACAAAAGCTTTTCTCCAGGTTTCGCATCACTACCAATGGGGGACAATGTATCTCCTGCGGCAATTGTAGTACATACTGTGAAATGGGAATTGATGTAAGGGCCTATGCCCAGAAAGGTGAAAATATAATCAGGTCCTCCTGCGTAGGTTGCGGTGTTTGTGCCGCGGTCTGTCCAAGGGGAGTATTGAAACTGGAAAATGCGGATGAAAAGAGCAGGTTTATTCAACATCCGGTCATTATTGAAAAAGATAGCATTACGCTAACCGGCCAGGTCGGTTAAATCATAAGATGAGTACAATAATCCAGATATCAGTAATCCTTGTTGTTGTACTTTATACCGCGGCGTTGATCTTCATATTGTGCTACAGTCTTACACAGGCCCATCTACTGTCGGGATATTTGTTTCATAGAAAAAAATACAAGACGGAGCAGCAACCGCTAAAGTATTTTGATACACTCCCGATGGTTACCGTACAACTTCCTGTTTACAATGAGAAGTATGTAGCTGAAAGACTGATCGATTGCATTGCGAAACTGGATTACCCGGCCGGCAAACTTGAAATACAGGTTTTGGATGATTCTACGGATGAAACTGTGCGGATCATTGCCGGGAAAGTAGCGCGATTAAAAGGCATTTTAGATATCAAACATCTGCACAGGACCAACAGGAGCGGTTATAAGGCGGGTGCGTTAAAAGAGGGTTTAGCAATAGCAAGCGGGGAACTGATTGCCATATTTGATGCTGATTTTTTACCCGAAAGAAATTTCCTTTTAAAAACTGTCCCTCATTTTATAAATGAAAGGGTTGGAATGGTGCAAACAAGGTGGTCGTGGATAAATAAATCATATTCATTAATTACAAGAGTGCAGGCATTTGCGCTGGATGCACATTTTTCAATTGAACAGGTTGGGCGAAACATTCTAAATGGATTTATCAATTTTAATGGCACGGCGGGTATCTGGCGGAAATCCTGTATCATAGATGCCGGCAACTGGCAGGCCGATACGCTGACGGAAGATCTTGATCTGAGTTACAGGGCACAATTAAGAGACTGGAAATTCGTATACCTCGAAGAAGTAAGCTCACCATCAGAATTACCCCCGGTAATGAGCGCTGTGAAAACGCAGCAATACAGGTGGAACAAAGGCGGTGCTGAAACAGCAAAGAAGCATTTACACCATGTAATTTACGCTGACAAACCATTCCGGGTAAAATGGCATGGCATCTTGCATTTGCTTACCAGCGGGGTTTTTTTGTCTGCATTAACCTGCGCCTTATTAAGCGTTCCCATGTTATTGATCAGGCATTCCTATCCTGCCTATTCCAACCTGTTTACCCTTGCAAATTATTGCTTCACAAGTTTTTTAATATTGGGAGCAATTTACCTGGTGAGCGTTACTATGCAGTATAAAAGTCGTTGGAATGGAGTGCTGGTGTTTTTACAAACAATGCCTGCATTCCTTTCGCTCTCCCTGGGGTTAACGTTGCACAATGGCATTGCAGTACTGGAAGGTTATTGGGGCAGGAAAACACCCTTTGTAAGAACACCAAAATTCAACGTAACCAGTCAACAGGATCCCTGGTCGGGAAATCAATATTTGAAAAAAGGATTTAATAAACTGACCATTGCAGAAACAGGTTTGATGATCTATTTCGCAGCAGGTGTCTTGCTGGCATTTCAATTACATGATTTTGCATTGCTGCCATTTCATGTATTATTGGTAGTGGGGTACGGGGGGGTTGTTTATTATACCTTCGCAGACCATTGATGTGACACAGAACTGGTATCGGGTATTATTATTCTTTTTCGGCTGCGAATTTCTATGTATACAATTACTCCCAATACAATATATTCCAGCGCGGTAATCCATAATATTTCATGATAGGGGGTTTTGATATAGGTGCTGTAAGTTAGCATTACCAATGCAGACCAGGCCAATGCAAAGCGATAAACTGAAAATACGGAAATGGCTACCAAAACGGTTATATACCATGGATGAATAACCAAACTGAATAAATAATAGACCAGTAGAGTAAATAATAACCGCTCAATTAAAATTTCAAATGTTTGTATCCTTTTGCAGAATGCAATGCCGGTAATAAAGATCAATGCAAATAAGGGCAATATTTTTCCAAAAATATAAATCAGATTAAAACCGGTGACATCATAGCCAATCCATCTCAGGATATAATAAACGCTGGCATTGAATTCGAATTTTTGAAAATAATACCCTACACTTTCCCCGATATGCTGAAGGAAAGGCTCATTTATAAAAGGTAAAAAGGTGACGGAAAGGACCAGCATTGATATTAAGCAATATACAATGCCCTTCCGGGCACCCCTGTATGATACTATTGCGGGCATAAAAATAAGCGGTGCCAGTTTAGAAGAAACTGCCAGGCCAAAAATTACCGCAGACAGGAAATATCGTTGTGTTATTAGTAAGAAAATTGAAAGGACCAGGAAAAAAATCATGAATACTTCTCCATGCAGGTTGCCGGTGAGTTCCATTATTACCAGTGGATTGAGTGCATACAATAAAACCCGCTGCCGGGATAATTTAAGATGATCCAGCATCTTTATCAATATAAAGACAGTGCCCGCCTCGGCCAGCATAGCGAGTAGCCGGAGACTTATTATGTCAGCCAACAAATGGAGCCCTCCCAATTTTACGCTCACAAAAAAAAAGAATTGCAGTACCGGCGGATAGGGGGAAAAATAAGGAAGCGAATTCATGTTTGCTTTTAAAGTGATCATGAAACCAGGCAACAAATTTCCATGAATCAGGTTGACCTGGCCGGGGCTATCCAGGTAAGGACTGATTCCGAAATTGGTCAAAATCCCATCCCAGATAAAACGAAAATGATCGTCTGATAATGAAGGAACTGCAAACAAAAAAATTAGCCTTGACAAAAACGCAAACAGGAGTAATTCCTTAAAATGATCTTCCCTGAAATGCTTTGCCGTCATCAGCATATATAAAACAAAAAGCATCGATGTCAGCACCATTAAAACTTCAAAATTTGTACGTGGAATGATATAGGCGATCACTGAATAACAAAATATGGCCGGCAATGCAATAAGAATAAGCAAGCCATAATTTTTTTTCCCCTGTCCCTTCATTACATATATTTAAAGATGGTGTACAAAATTTTGTAACCTGCTAAAATTGTTCCCTTCACCGTGCCACTTATTTTGGATACTCCTATCCGTTTCCGGTAATTAACGGGTACTTCCATGCACCTCAGTTTTTGTTTCGCTGCCTTAAGTTGCATTTCAACGGTCCAGCCAAAAGTGGTATCCTTCATATTCAGCGCAATCAGTTTGTCAAATCTTATTGCACGGAAAGGGCCAAGATCCGTAAACCGTACTTTATACATAATTCTTAATAAGCCAGTGGCAAGCCTGGTACCAAGAACCTGGGGTATTGTCATGGCGCCTTTTTCTTTAATGCCCAATGTTCTGGAGCCGATCACGAGATCGGCAAAACCATTGCTGATGGGACGCAATATTGCCACAGCTTCTTCGGGATAGTCTGAAAAATCCGCATCAATGAATAAAACAATATCCGGCAAGATGGATTTGCGACCCAGGTATTCAATTCCCTTTAAACAGGCAAATCCGTAACCCTGCCTGGATTCCTGCAATACCGTAGCCCCCGCTGCTTTTGCATTTCCGGAAGTGGCATCCCCCGAATTATTATCTACCACAACAATTTCCCTAAGTAAATCATGGGGTAAGGCCTTTACAACCTTTGCAATGGCATCTTCCTCGTTATATGCAGGAATAATTACGTCTGTTATCATATTTTTATTTAATATACTTCGCCAGGAAGCAACAATTGCCGGAAAATATTATTATCTTCATAACAACTAAAACTTTTCAAAAATGGACACTCAAGACCTGTTGGGCCAGGAATCTACTCCAGCAACAAATGTTACATCAGATGAAAAAACATTGGCTATTTTATCTCACATCCTCACCATTGTTTCAACCTTCATCGCCCCTTTAATAATTTATTTGATAAAGAAAGACGAATCCCCCTACGTAGCCGAGCACGCCAAGGAGTCATTGAACTTTCAAATTACCATGTGGATTTTATACATTATTTCATTTGTCTTAATGCTCATCCTGATTGGTATTTTATTATTTTGGCTGCTGTCAATCGCCAATTTGGTGCTTGTCATTATCGCCACTATCAAAGCCAGTGAAAATAAGATGTATCGCTATCCCATTAATTTCAGACTGATCAAATAGTTGCAGGCTGGCAAAGCAAGAAGATACTTTAAAAAAATGAATTCAACATGGAAAAAATTTAACCCTGGTTAAATAGCCATCTCCTTATTGCAGATCCGTAATTCATGCCACTATTAATGCGGGTATCGGCCAAATTTTTCGCTTCCCGTTCATAGCTGCGGCTGGTGGGGCACCGGCAATCGATTGTTGCGTTGTTGCTCTAAACTACCAGGAAGTAATGTCTGGTAACGCAGGTTCTTTCTCAAAGTCAATCCCAGGTTATTAAAGTATTAAGAACAGATCATTCATTATTATAAAGATCTCTGATTACAACGCTGGCAGTGATGCAACCAAAAATGGCGGGCATATAAGAAATTGTACCAATGATGGATTTTTTAGGAAAAGCTTTCGCGGTAACAATTACTTTACCCTGGTCAATATCTTCTGGCGAGAACACCACTTTTACTCCCGTATAAATTCCCAATTCGTGTAAATATTTCCTTACATGCCTGGCCAGTTTGCAATTATAACTTTTTGAAATATCGGCCACTTTTACCTGTGAAGGGTCGACTTTGCCACCTGCTCCCAATGAACTGACAATCGGGATGTTATTATCCAGGCAGGCTTTGATGAACCACACTTTTGGGGTAAGTGTGTCGATACAATCCACGGCATAATCATAGTTGCCCTTCTTTATAATTTCAACGGTCCCGGTTTCCTGTAAAAATTCGTTTAATACCGTTAATTCGATTTCCGGATTGATATCCCTGATCCTTGCTGCCATCACAATTGCCTTGGATTGCCTCTCCGTACTATGCAACGCAGCGACCTGCCGGTTGCAGTTACTAAGATCCACCAAATCGCCATCCACGATGGTCATTTTACCAATTCCTGCACGTGCAATCATTTCGGCACAAATGCCCCCCACCCCACCCAGGCCAACCACAATCACATTATTTTGGATCAGTTGACTTGTCTTTTCGTCTCCCAACAACAGTTGGGTTCTGCTCATCCAATATGGAATCATGATTTTAATTTGAAAATGTGATAATTTGAAAATGTGATAATTAAGGACCGACAAAATTATTAAATGAATCCTTCTAAATAGTTTTTAAATTGAGTTGCAAAAATCAACTTATGCTTAATGGATTCAAAATTATCGTCTTTACAATCCTGGTTTCAGCCAATCTTCCTAGTTTGATGGCTCAAACTATACGATTGCTCAGTTCCGGTACCAATACGTCCATCCGCGGATTGAGCGTGGTAGATGACCGGATCATTTGGGTAAGCGGCAGTAACGGTACAATCGGAAGATCAGTTGATGGAGGCAATCTGTTTAAATGGATAACTGTAAAAGGTTATGAGAAAACAGATTTCAGGGATATAGAAGCATTTGATGAGAATACTGCAGTGATCATGGGCATTGCTGCGCCAGCCTATATCTTAAGAACTATTGATGGTGGTGAGACATGGAAAGTAGTATTCGAAAAAAATACAACAGGCATGTTTTTGGATGCTATGGAATTCTGGAACGAACATAGGGGCATTGTGGTGGGCGATCCCATCGATGGAAAATTCTTCCTTGCCAGGACAACTGACGGAGGTTTGACCTGGAGTGATACCGCTCCGCAAGATCTTCCCCGGGCCGATAGCGGCGAAGCCTGTTTTGCCAGTAGCGGCACTAATATCAGGAAACTAAATCAAAAGGAACCTGTATTTGTAAGCGGTGGTTTACAGAGCAGCTTAATGATACATGATAAAAAGATTGCATTACCCATTATCCAAGGGAAAGAAACAACAGGGGCCAATTCCATAGCAGTGAAAAACGAGTTTGTCTTTGTAATTGTGGGTGGCGATTTTACTGCCAAAGACTCTACCACCAAAAATTGTTTCATCACTACAGATGCCGGGAAAAGCTGGATTGCCCCTGTAACACCACCACACGGTTACCAAAGCTGTGTAGAATGGCTCAGTGAAAAAAAATGGATCTGTTGCGGATTAAATGGTGTTGATTACAGTAGCGACGAAGGAAATAACTGGAACCGGATCAGCAAAGAAAGTTTTCATGTATGCCGCAAAGCCGGGAGAGGAAAGGCTGTCTTTTTCGCAGGTAACGGGGGCAGGATCGGGAAACTGGATGGTGAATGGTGAATGGTGAATGGCAATGGGCAATGGGCAATGGGCAATTGGCAATGAGCAATGGGTAATAGGTAATGGGCAAGGGGCAAGGGGCAAGTGTGAATGGGCAAGTGTGAATGGGCAATGGTGAATGATGAAAAATTTGACACCATACCAATTTGCGGCCAGTTTAACAGGGTTTCATTTACTATCAATAAAACCGGTATAATTATTTTACCTAATTCACTTTAATTATCTTTTATACGCATATATACCCTATATTCCTTATTTCCCCTTCTCCTTATTTCATAAAAGCAAAATAGACGGCGCCCAATATTAGTGCAAAACTTACCAGGTATTTCCAGTGAAATGGTTCCTTCAAATACAATACGGCAAATACAGCAAACACAACAAGCGTAATCACTTCCTGGGTAATTTTTAGTTGAAACCCATTAAACCCCTCCGTGAAACCAATACGGTTAGCAGGCACCATAAAGCAATACTCAGACAATGCGATGCTCCAACTGACAGCAATGGCTTTCCACAACGGCATGGCAGTGTTTTTTAAATGACCGTACCATGCGAAGGTCATAAAAATATTGGAAAATATAAGTAAGGCGACTGTTCGTATCATATCATTTCTCTTGAAAAAGTTATCATTCAAAATTATTGACAAAAGAGATGTAAAATAAATCAAAAAAAAGAACTGATTATTCTGCGAATTTCTTTGGCATGGTTTTGGAAAATACTTTAATTTTAACAATTCTTTATTTGCCCCGGGTCCCATCGCGCTATTAACTAATGAACCATCTTAATGAATAAAGGATTTTCAATTATAATTTTTATAAAAAAATATCATTATGGCATTTGAAAATTTTCCATCGGCCGAAAGCAGGCCGCCAGTAACTCCCCAGCCTAAAAAATCAGATTGGCGTACGTTTTTATCTATTGTACTTGTAGTAGCCTTACTAGCCACCTGGGGCTACATAATCTGGGACAAAAGTAAGACCAGGGAGACATTACAACAAAAGGAAACCCAGTATGCTTCCGTAATTACGGAGAAGGATACGTTGCAAAGTTTACTGGATGAAGCTACCATGCGTTACGATCTTTTAAAAACCACCAATGCAAAAAAAGACAGCACCATTACAAAAAAAGACCGGGAGATTTCTGAAAAGAAATCACGGATACAAACCTTGCTGTCAAAAACAAACGCAACCCAGGCGGAACTCGCAGAAGCCAAACGCCTGATCGCTTCACTGAATACGGATATCCAGGACTACAAGACACAAATTGAAACACTGAAAACCAAAAACGTGCAACTAACCCAGGAAAAAGAAGCGGTGACTCAGGAAAAGATTAAAGTGGAGCAAAACCTTGATTCAGCCAAAACCGTAATCAAAGAAAAAGAAAATCTAATTGATGTAGGATCCACATTGCATGCATCCAACTTTAATATCACCGGGGTACAGGAAAAAAAGAGTGGTAAGGAAAAACAAACCACCACGGCAAGAAAAGTTGATAAACTTCGGATCACTTTTGACCTGGATGAGAATCGTATTGCTGCTTCCGGTAATAAAGAGCTATATGTATCCATCACCGCACCTGATGGAAGTCCCGTAGCAGTGGAAGCACTTGGCTCAGGTAAGTTTACCACCAGGGAAGGGGAAGATAAATTCTTTACACATAAGGTCGAAATAAGCTATACGCAGGGCCAGAAACAGACAGTAAGTTTTGACTGGAAACAAAATACAAATTTTGCAACCGGCAGCTATAAAATAGAAGTATTTCACAACGGATTTAAAATCGGGGAAGGAGTTAGGGTCTTTAAGAAAGGTGGGTTATTTGGTTAGAAGATTCGAAGAGTTCTCTGGTGCGGCGGTCCGGTGGGTCATAGGATCGCGCGGATGCTGGCCCGGCCAATGTGAACAGTTCTGGAATCGCCTGGTTTCCTTCCGTCATATTGAATGGTCATTTCAATATTTCCTGCCAGCCTTTTCGTGTATTCTAGTGTCCATAAATAATTACTGCCGGGCAACAGGCCGTCCAACATAATATAACCTACAGTTGAGTTAGGCGAACCACCTGTGGCATAATCGAATTTAATAGCATTATAAGAGAACCTTGCGTCAATGGTGCTGCTTGAAAGAACATTGTATTTGACAGCCGTGCTGATCATATTGTTGACAGACTTTTCAAGATAACCGATGGTATTTTTTTTCTCATTGAAATTATAAGCCAGGGTAACCCTGAAATTGGTTCCGTTAATATAACTCAGGGAGGGTTCTGCAACTTTTTGCTTTACAAGGTAATTCCGGTTGTCAAATTTTGGCGTTCCCAATTCATTGATAACAGAACGGAGCATAAGATTGGCAGTAAATTTCCTGTTCAAATTCCATCTTGCTTTAAAGGTGAAATTGCGAAGTTTCCTACTTTCAACCCCATACGATAATAATGATTTTCCATTGGTAAGCGCATGGGTAATATCCATCCCCCATTTGGTACTCGTCCGGTTGAAAAAAAATGTATTGGTCAAAAATGAATTTAAAATGATCAGCGTAGTGTCAACCAGTTTCTGGGTAAACGGGTTAAACCGGAACTTCCCTGTTGCCAGGTCTTTTTTAAGTATCTGCAATGATGAAGAAGTACTTGTGCGGCTAATTAATTTCCTGATGCCATGGGCACCGGCAATATTGATCACTGCCCTGGGGTTGAGATCGGCGCTGTAATTGAACTGTACATAATTGGCTTTCACAAACTGGTTGGTAGGAGTATTGACACGTATGTAATTTCTTTGGTCAGGAAAAAGTGCAATTTCAAATTCGTTTAGTTCTTTAATTCCATTACTGTCGTAATCGTTCCATGTATACTCACCCTGCCCGGCAGGCACTTCTATAAAGGTAAATTCTCTTTTTTGCTCCTGGCCGGCCCCCACTTCATATAATACATTTGCGGTCAGGAGTCCCTTCCATTCGTTCACAAAATACTCGGCCCGGCCCAGCAGGCTTTCATCGGCCTTTTGCCTGCTTAACTGTGGATTAAAAACCTGTAGCTTACGGTATGTTACATTCAACTTGAGCTGGTGTTGTTCGCTCCTTAAAAGTTCTGTAAAGAAATTATAATTATCACTCCTGTCTGCTTTTTCGAGGTTTTTCCCAACCGGGTAACGATCATTCCGGGTGAAATAACTGATTCCCCATTTATTCAATTTTGATTCATCCGATCTGATGTAGGCCTGCCACACATTAAAAGCAAAGCTAAACCGGTCCAAAGTATCGGCTATTTTATTATGCTGTTTATTATGCTCACCCGAATAATTAACCCCTACCTGCATATTCCGGAATTTTGGCAGCAGCTTGGCCACATCGATTGTTGGCCGCAAATAAGTACCATTTTGTTCTTGCATGGTATTGGTGGTAATGCTAATTATGCCAGTGATCCTAAACCCATTTACCTGGGTGTAACAATCCAACAGGTGGCGGAAGCCGCTAAATTTGTCGCTCCTGTTATAATTTACCACTTCATATTTAAACCTGTTGCCGGCCTTATCGTTTACTTTAAATCCAAGATTGGTCAAATGCTCATCCGCAGCACCTATATCAAATGGTAGGCTCCAGTCCCTGTTGAACTCTATATTCCTCAAACGCTCCAGTGGCCTGAAACGGCTTTGAACATATTCATAGCCGGCATTAGTTTGTAATTCAAGAGACTTCTTAAACAGCCGGATTGCTTTGCCTTCCTTCATAAACTGAATTTTTGCGGCCACTGCATTATCATTTGATTTGTCCCTGGACGAAAAAAGGTTCACATCATATTTACTGGTGGCGAATTCCGCTTTTATTTTTGTCTTCTCATCCAGCGAATATTCAGCACCAACGGTTACTATTTGTTGTTTTTTAGGCGTTACCAGCAATACTACAGGTTGCCAGTCACCCTGCCTGTTATTATTCGCGTCGGGTTGCACCCATTTGAAAACTTTGCCATTTGTAGCATTAAACAACTGCACATAATTTCCTTTTCCGGCACCCAGGTAAGAAAAGGCTACGTTGAACAAGTCATCTGCCGGATTTTCCGAGTAAACAAAAATGGAGTCACGCTGGCTGGTATTAAAAATAACGGCTGTTTTCTTATATAGTATTTTGCCGGTAGCAAAAGTATCCCTGGTAGCTTCCGCATAAAAAGCTGTATCGATTCCGTCTCCGACATCAGCCAGAAATTGTTTTTGATTAATGTCCAGTGTTTGATTAATAGCAGTGTTCTTTGCGTCCTTGTTTGAAAAGGCAGCGACACTGACGAGTAATTTTTTATTAATATTTACTTCATTGTTTATATAAATATTTGAGTTCAAAAAATTCCGGTCCGCATATTCAAATTCTACCTGGATCCGTTTGTCTTTAGTGATCATACGCCTGGGGGTAAACGTAAGTTCAGCAGTATTATAATTGATCACATAATCCTGGTCTTCGCCCCGCTGAAGCAATTCGCCATCCATAAAAACCCTTTCCGTACCCGCAAGGATTGTGAAATATAATTCATTGTTGGCGCCCTGCAGGCGATATGGGCCCTGGTTTCCTTCCAGGGAAGGCAAGACATTCCTGTTGAATTTTCCTTTGGCTACTGATCCGCTCAGCAGTAAGGAATTGCTGACTTTTTTACCGATCTTATTTTCCGTTATAAAGGAAACGCCTTGTAATCGCTTGTAAAAATTGAGGAAATAATTTTTACTTTGACGTATGTCAATATCACCGAAATTAATTTGCCAGCCCCGCTTTTTAACTTGTAAGAATACCTTGTCAAAATCACGGAGATCCTGGGTATTTCCATCCGGCTGAATCGGAATATTATTGTCAGTAACAGCGGCCGTTAATTCCAGGCTGTCACCTATATAGCCATTTAACTGCAGGTTGAGGGTAGAGTTCAATACAGCATCCTGGCTATTGCCAAATGATATGCCACGGCCAAAACTACCATTGTAATTAATGTCGCCAAAATCAAACAAGCCACTTTTTTGCCTGCCGCTGTTCCTATATACAAATGGCTTTTCCAGGATAAAATTATTCCTGATACTGTCGAAATTAAAACGCCGGGAAACCGCATTTAATTTATAAGGAAATACCCGGTAACTGATCATTACGCTATCAAAGACCGGCTTACTGATCCAAAACAAACTGGCATTTACCTCATCGAGATTGTACTTTGATGGCAAGACATTTAAAATATGAAAGGTACCAGGTACCAGGCTAAGGGTATCAATCTTTACAATACCATTTGTTACCTGTATATATTTATTCCGGAGATTGGAAAGCGCCGACGGATTTATTTGTGCCATTGCTGATTGCACAACACTTTGAATAAACAGCAATAAAATTATCCTTACCGGTTTCAAATCAGTCTTTTAGAAAACAATAATTAAAGTTAGCATTTATTGAATAAGACCCTGAAACCTGGTTTTTGCTGCGTATAAAAAAACTGACTGTTCTATAAAGGGTTGACAACCTTTGAAAGGTAATGCAAAACCATAACAAAATGTTTCGAGCCTATGGCTCTTGAATGCAGGAATTATTATGGATGATTCG
>JBDTWP010000112.1:0-16703 GCA_040006615.1 Ferruginibacter sp. | reverse complement strand
TGTCTACAGCAGCAGTACAGCAGGGAACAAAATGGTGGAGTGGGGGCAGAAGCCCTTTCAACGCCAGTTATGGAAAAGTGATGATGTGGTATTTCTTAATGAGTGATGCCTTTACATTTGGTGCCTTTCTTATCAGCTATGGCACTATTCGGTTTAGCGTAAACAATTGGGCGGATCCTAACCATGTTTTTAATTCCTTTCCGTTTGCCGGGCATTCTAATCTCCCCCTGGCCTTTGTAAGTTTAATGACTTTTATTCTGATCGCCAGTTCGGTTACCATGGTATTGGCGGTCCATGAAGGGCACCATATGAACAGGAAAGGAGTAGAGAAATACATGGTATTCACAATCATTGGAGGTTTGGCATTCCTAAGTTGCCAGGCATGGGAATGGACGCATTTATTAACAGGCGAGCATGTGGCAATGCTAAATGACGGAACGCTTTCCATTTTGCCCACTACTGTAAAATCAAATCCATGGGGAAC
Source organism: Ferruginibacter sp. (assembly GCA_040006615.1). Lineage (GTDB taxonomy): Bacteria > Bacteroidota > Bacteroidia > Chitinophagales > Chitinophagaceae > Ferruginibacter. Next base: position 16,219 of record JBDTWP010000112.1, on the reverse strand, counting down.
CGAATTGCCTCATGAAGTAATCGCCGCCGCCTTACAAAATACACCGCATGATCAGTTGGCGGGGATTGCTGCGACATTACATCATGGAGGGGAAGCACATAATGTGGCTGCAATGCAGAATGCGGAATTAATAAAATTCATTGAATCAGCTGATTTGCACGCGAGCAAAACAGGGCCAATTGCATTTGGAGGCTATTTCTTTGGAATTACGGGGTTTCATGGGTTCCACGTTTTTTCGGGTGTTGTTATCAATGTAATTATGTTGGCAAAAACCAGACTCGGTCATTTTGACGAGCGCGGGCACTACGAAATGATTGAAAAGGCAGGATTATATTGGCACTTTGTAGACCTGGTGTGGGTATTTGTATTCTTGTGCTTTTACCTGATTTAAATAATTGTTATGGTCAATGGTGGAAAATATTCAATTTCCCCGTGGGGTGTCAGCAGGGAGAGTTTTCACAAATTTTGCCTGCATTTCAATACTTAACAGGCAGGCTTTAACGAATTAACTGATTAACAAATAAACGAATTATGTCATCACAAGTTTCATTTCCGGAAATTACTTTTCACCCCGAACACAGCGGCACTACAAAAAGGATATGGAGAACATTTTGGCTTTTATCTGTTTTAACGATGCTGGAGTTGGCGATAGGGTTATTAATTTACAATATACACAAGGGTGCGAGCCCCAATCATACTTTGGTACTGGGATTTAAGGGTATGGTTTGTATATTAACACTGGCTAAGGCATATTATATCGTTTCTGTTTTTATGCATCTGGGTGATGAAATAAGGAACCTGATCATGACAATCGTAGTTCCATTGTGTTTGTTTCTCTGGTTCATTACGGCCTTCTTATGGGATGGCAACAGCTGGAAAATTTTACGCAACCGGTATAATGGAACACCGGCTCCGATTGAAAAAGTAGAACCGGCAGCAAAGGAAAAAGGGGCGAAAGATTAGTGCTGTTATGAGGGGGAATGGGGAATTGAAAATTTTTCACTATTGACCATTCACCATTAAATTAACAATAACATCCTTAATGAATTTATTATAAACCATCGTCCGGGTTAAAGGAACGATGGTTTTTTGTTTGGTAAAATTGAAGCAAAAGAACATGAACAAAAAAGCGATACTGGGATTATTGCTGGCAATTGTAATGCCGTTTGCCGGTTATTATATGGTGAAATATTATAGTGAACAGTTGGTACATTTGCCAGGGCGTTTTTTTTATGATAGTGTAGCCGTGGTAGAGAAAAAGGGTAAAATAAATACGGACACTATCTGGCACAAAGTAAGGAATATGACCTTTATCAACCAATTGGGAAAAACAGTTGAATTGGATTCTTTAAAAGGAAAAATATTGGTTGTTGATTTCTTCTTTACAAGATGCCCTACTATTTGCCCGGCCATGGCAAAGAGCATGAAACGACTGCAAAATTCTTTTGTGAACAGCAATGACTCCATCGTTCAGTTTATTTCCATCAGTATCGACCCGGAGCACGACTCAGTGCCACAGTTAAGGAAATTTGCAGATCGCTATACCAATAATCATGACAGTTGGTGGTTCGTGAGGGGCGATAAAAAGGAGATTTATGATTTTGCCTTAAATGAATTGAAGGCCAGCATAGCAGACACTGATGTGGACACCGCTTTTATACATACTGAAAATTTCTTTTTATTAGACAGGGAAAGGGTGGTAAGGGGATGGTACAACGGATTTGATACCTTAAAGCAAGCCAGGCTGGTGAGAGATATACCATTGTTAATGTTAGAGAAAAAGAAAAAGCGCAGTTTTAAAGAATTCTTAAAAGAATTGTTTGGACGTAGCTGACCATAGGGATATTAATTATTTCCTCAAACGGAGAAAAATATATGTTACAACCGTCGCTGGTAAAAAATGACAGCAAGGCTAAATTATTGATATGGATCGTATCAATCGTCGTGTTTGCCGCTGTCGCTTTTTTATCTAAATACAAACTGGCCATTGATATCGGATTTAATCCTCACCTGTTTGCCACGGTAAATGCGGTGATTAATTCAATAGTGGCCTTTTTATTAATCGCGGGATTAGTTGCCGTGAAACAAAAAAATTACCTGTTGCACAAGAGGATCATGTTAACCGCCATTGTATTGTCCATGTTATTCCTGGTATCATATATCGGGCATCATTTACTGGCTGGCGACACCAGGTATGGTGATACCGATCATAATGGCAATATAAGCGAAGCGGAGAAACTAAATGCCGGTTGGATGCGCACTTTTTATTATCTTCTGCTTATTACCCATATTCCGTTGGCAGCTATTGTATTGCCGTTTATTCTGTTTACTGCTTACAGGGCTTTAATTGGCGAGTATGAGCAGCATAAGAAGCTGACAAAAGTTACCTGGCCTATTTGGTTTTATGTAGCCACAAGCGGTGTAATTGTTTATATAATGATAAGGCCTTATTATTCATAAAGATTTTATATCAACACTTTTAGCGCCGCATTAAATCCTGTAAATAAATTTTAAGAAACTTTCATAAGAAGAAAAAATATCAGCATTATAAACAAGGATGCTATACCCTATCAATAACAATGCGGTTGCTGCCAAGATAGGAAATAATGATCTTTATAATTTCACCAACCTTCACTTCCCCGAAACCGGGTTGAGATTCATTCTTTTTTGAACGGGGAATCTTTGCCTGTATCTTATTACCCAATATATTTACAAAAATTCCGTGGTGCGTAATTTTATAAACCGTGGCATCAACAGGCGTTTTGTTTTTAAAATATTTAATGGCTTCTATATATTCAGGAATGTAAATACTCCTGAAAGGCGCGGCAGTTGTTTTATCCGGCTTATCGGTATTTTCCAGTTTGAAGAAAAATGGTTCATTCAAATTGCTGTCCTGTGGCTTTCTTTCCCAGGGTGATAATTTCAGGGGAAAGAAAATATAACTACCGGTTTCTTTTACAAAATAACCGGCATCTACCTTTTTTAAATATCCCGCAAACCGGTTTTCTATTGCCGATTTATTAATGAGATCATCTAATCCATTATTGAATTTGAATTCAACACAATCAGCGATCATCTTATCACCCCTTCCTGCCAGGTTGATGATAAAACTCACTTCATCACCCACATGAAACCGGTGTATTTTTTTTATGATCTTTTCCGCCCTCAATTTTAATTGTTCCTTTTCACTGATATTGCCGTTGATCTTTTTTTTCTTTCCGTTAAGCGTATACTCAATGGTAGCCACATCTTTATCGTGGTTGATAAAAGTTATTGTACCCATTATTGTTTCTGTGGTCATGGCAATTTATTAAAGGGAATAGTATTCCACAATGCAAAATTAAGGGCAAAATGACATTTGTGATTTGAGAAGTAAAGCAATGCAGGCAGGACTCCTGATCTCATGGTTTTTAAAACTAAGGAAACCTGTGATGCCTGCTGTTTATTTCTTTCTGACCATATATAATTCAAATTTATCACCTACTTTTTTATGGAAGTACAAAGTCTTTTGATCTGATGAAATGGTGGGGGCTTCTGCAAAGCCTGCGATACTTTCAATTTTTGACGGGCTACTGAAAGCCTCCCTGATATTTTGCCTGGTGGAAAATAAAATCTCCGGCAATGAAGTAGCAGTAAACGGTACCTGTAATCTTGTAGCTGACTGGCTTGCAGCCGGTAAGCAATAAAATGAAGAAGTATAGAACCAGGTTTTGCATCTTTTGGATATTTCCCTGCAGTGTAAAGTGCAGCGACTATTTTATCGCTGTATTATATTGGGTATCTATTATAAGGTTAATTCAATCACAGGATCCCAGAACAGGTTTTTAAAATCAACTATTTTATCGTCCTTCACTAAAACCTTTTCTTTTTTTAACAGATCTTCCATCAATGTTGGAGTGGGAAAATGAGATTTTCCTGACAACATTCCATTCCGGTTCACCACCCGGTGAGCCGGTATTTTATGGCTGGCAGTATGTGCGGCATTCATTGCCCAGCCAACCATACGCGCAGAAAGCTTTGTGCCTAAGTAATTGGCTATCGCCCCATAGGAAGTTACCCTTCCTTTTGGTACCTGCCTTACTACATCAAACACATCTTCAAAAAAAGAATACTCCTTTTTTACAGAGGATTTTTTGTGATCGGCAGGCGTTTTCTTTTGCATGTCTTAAAACTGTAAAGGTTTTAGAAAGCTGCTGGTTTAATTCGTGAATGGTGAATTGTTGACTTCTGACCTATGACCTTTTATCATTCACCATTCTTAAGGGTTGCCAACCTTTGAAAGGTTGGCAACCCCGGGCACCATTGCCCACCTTATTTCGGAGGCCGGGATTTCAATAATTCATTACGTTTTGGTTCAGGTACATTTACAAAATTATATGGACAATGTTTGCATCCGTTGCCGCAGCAAATTCCTTTTTGAAGATGGTACCTTTCTTTAAGGACGAGATAACCGTCTTCATTATAATAAAAATCTTCGCCCTCAACCAGCTTATTCATATTTCCCTGGTGCTGTGGTCAGCCTGGCTTTAACATTTTCGGTTTCTTTCAGGATGGAATGCAATTCTTCATCTTTGTCGGGTATAGTGTCCGGCAATTGGAATTTAAGATAAAAAATTTTATTGGTGCCGGCAATATTCAACGCTTCGTAATGTGTTTTTATTTTAAGCAATTCACTGCTGCTTCCGGCATATACATCGTTGCAATCTTCAACAGTTTCCAGCTTATAAAGTTCGATAATCTTTTTGGTAAAATTGTATAATTCAGGTGAATCCGTTTTTAAATGCAGGTATCCATCGGGCTTTAGTATTTGATGGTAAAGCCTTAAAAACCTGGGATGGGTTAACCGTTTTTTAGCTTTGGAAGTTCTCAGGTGAGGATCAGGAAAAGTGATCCATATTTCACTTACCTCATCCCCTGTAAAATAATCGGGCAACAGGGTTATCTGGGTACGAAGAAAAGCGGCATTGGGAATATACTCTTCCAGGCATTTTTTAGCTCCGATATAAATCCGGTTGCCTTTGACATCCACCCCAATGAAATTATTTTCCGGGAATAATTTTGACAATCCAACAGTATATTCTCCCCTACCGCAGGCCAGTTCCAGTATGATCGGTTTATTGTTCTTAAAAAAAGAATTCCATTTTCCCTTCATATCTCCGGGATACTCCAATACATTGGAGAAGGTTTTTATATCTGCAAAACGCTGTAATTTTTTTTGAGCCATCGGGTCGCAAATATAAATATAGAAAAGAGAAGAGCCGAATGTTTTATAGCAATGGCAGATACAGCTTTTAACCCCTTGTGAAGTATCGCAATATTCGGTTTATGAACCAGGTTTAAAGTGAGGCTGCCAAATAACCCGTCTTAAACAGATTGCCTTTCCAGCCGGTCGCTTAATTTCGTAATTGCCTCACTTGCATTCGAATCAAAAAACGCTTCATTATTGCCGGCCCTGGACCACAACACCACATTTGGCAGGCCATTCGGCATTACATATCTTATATGGTAGGTGTTGTCTTTAGGAGGATCAATAAATACATCAGTTCCATCATCCAATGTAAAAGTGATTTCACGGGGTTTACGCATAAAAGGAAATTTGTACAATTTAGGGAAATATTGTCACGAATGCGAAAGACTTATTTATTACATAAAGGGACTTTCAAAAATCGGGCAGGGATCGCATTTGCCGTATGAATCAGCAGGTTCACGCAGGTTTTCCATGGTCTATGCTTTTTCATAATGAAGGCAGCGAATAATTCAACCTGGCAATTTTCATCGTGGTAATAAATCGCCACTTCATTTCTTTTTTTCAGGCACCGCCTCCATTAACAAAGAATAGGCTTTGTTCAACGCTGTATCGCCTGCCGGCTGCCCTTTGTAATGCCCCAGGCGAACAATTACCAGGTGATGGGAAGGTATAATCGCCACGGATTGTCCGCCAGCTCCCCTCATCAAATAGGCATCTTTCGGGATATTGAGCGCACCATCGCCGTTTATCCAAAATAAGCCACCATAGATTGGCCTTCCGTCGGCTATCCATGGTTCTGCAAGCGTACTCACAAATTTTGTAAAACCTTCGGGCAAAATTCGTTTGCCATTCCAAACACCATCCTGTAAATAAAGATTACCCAATCGGGCCCAATCCCGGGCAGAAGCAAATTCGTAGCCCTGGGTTAAAAAGTTGCCATAAGGGTCGGTCTCCATCACCATCGTGCGAACGCCGATCTTATCAAACAACTCCCGTTGAGGAAATGAATGATAGGCCTCTCCTATGCTTTCTATTCCCAACCGGTTAAGATAATTGATGAGAACAGGGTCGGAATTACGGTAACGGCCTACGCTATTTGGCGGCCATTGCTGAGGCAGATTAGCAGCCCACTCAAACGAATTTATTCCGCCAGTGTATAAGTACAAATGGTCGGGGTAACCCAAAGAAGGGTCGTAGTCGGGGTCCTGTGGTGCCCGGCAATACAATCCGCTCGACATATGCATGATGTCCATGATCCTGATTTTGGCTCTTCCGTCGTTTTTGCCTTGCCATTGCGGAATGGGAGCTGGCTGCTTTAAGGAATATACTTTTTTGCCAATGAGAATACCCATAAGTGTTGCAGAAAGACTTTTACCCATTGACCAGCTTTCAAGCGGTGTGTCCCTGGTGATTCCAGCGGCATATCGCTCGCCAATGATTCTGCCTTTGTAGGTTACCAGGAAGGCGGCCGTTTGTGCTTCGGCGGGTTCAAAGGCGGCAGAGACTGCCTGTGTTACCTTCTCCATATCCACATCGGAAGGCAATGGGGTTGCAGGCAACAGATCACCCATTGGCCACGGTGTGGTGGCGGCGTCGGGCAGGTTACGAGGCACTTTTACAGGTTTATAATATAACGAATTGCTCCCTTCCGGCAAACAAACACAACCCTGGTCACCGGTATAAATAGCTGTTCGGGTAACGCCATTAGGAAGCGTAATCGAAACGGATTTCCTGTCATAATCGATAACAGGTATGCCCACTTTTGCACGTTCCTGATATGGGCTTGTAAAATAACCCACATTCTCTGCAGCAAATGCCGGTTTTAGCCCGGTAATGAAAACAGCAGAACACATAATTTTGGCATAGCCTGCGGTATTGAGAGAAAGTGCATCGCCGGGAGGAGCTTTATAAGCTATCTTTAATTCGAGTGTGGCAGCCCGGGCAATCATCCTGCTTCGCAGATCCTGGGCATTGCTTACCAGGAGGTTCAAAAGAAGCGAAACCGTAAAGTAAACTTTTATTATTCTATTCATTAAAGGTCGTTTTTATTTGTTGGCAATGAGTCCGGCAAAATGCAATGTTCTGCCTTCGTTTATCTACTTTCTCCGGGTAAATTTTACCGCCAATGCTTCCATTTATCAGCACTTAAAATTATTAAGTTATTCATTTTCAAAGGTCAGATTCTTTTTTGGTTTCTATCATTCTCTCCTCACTTGTTAAATGGAAAAACAAGCGAATCCTTTCCACAGGGACAGAACCAGGCTTCAATCCAAAGTTTTCGCCCTGCCCGGAACGCCCGCACTTCCTAACAAACCTGGTAACTACTCCGAATTTTATTGAACCATTGAATAACTCAGTCTACAAAGTACATCTTAAGCATGCCTTTGTTTTTGGCTTCTATTTCGCCCCGGTAATTGCAGGGAATTTCCGCTTTGATGGCAGTATATACTGAATGGGAAATATTGATTTTACCGCCTTCGCTGTTTTGTTCCATGCGCGAAGCGGTATTTACGGTATCCCCCCAAATATCGTATGCAAATTTAGAACTGCCCACCACTCCGGCCACTACAGGCCCGGAGTGTATGCCAATGCGTAATTTGAAAAAATCTTTATTCGCTTTGATACGCTCCTGGAGTGTATGGTTCATCCATTGCTGAATTTCTATGGAAGCCCTTACTGAATTAATGGCATGATCGCTGTTTTCTGTAGGTACGCCACCAACGCATAAGTAGGCATCGCCGATAGTTTTAATTTTCTCGATATTATGGCGTGCAATGATTTCATCGAATGCCTTAAAACATAAGTCAAGCTCTTCAATTAATTCTGCTGCCGTAAGCTTTTCTGCCCGTATTGTAAAACCTACTATATCGCAAAACATAACTGTTACATTCTGGTAATACCTGGGTGTGGCTTTGCCAAGGGCTTTTAGTTCTGCTGCCACTTCCTGCGGTAAAATATTGAGCAGCAGGGTATCTGTTTTTGCCATTTCCCGAGCCAATTGCTCTGTGCGCTTTTCGACCAGTTTTTCCATATTTTCATAAAGAATGGCATTTTGCAGGCTTACCCCCATTTGCCCTGCCAGCATTTTAAGCAGGCCAATTCTTTCTTCAGTAAATACGGATTTGGATAATTGATTGGCAAGATACAAAATACCAATTGAGGCATTTTGATGAAATATAGGTACGCACATTACTGATTTTTCTGCGGCTTCAATTACATCAGGGTCGTTGTTGTATGGGGATATCTCGGAGGCAGCATCGAGTATCAATGATTCCCCGGTGTGGTTTACATAATTCAATATACTGGCAGGTATGCCCTTTGAACGGCCTTTGCTTTTTTCCAGTTCATCAGCAAATTTCTGGTATACCAATTCGTATTTGTTGTCCTTTTTTACCATAAAACAGCCATAGCGTGCACCGGCATTTTCCATAGCAAACTGCATCATTTTATCAATGAGTTTGTCGAGCACTATTTCGCCGCTTAATGTTTCGGTGGTTTTAATAATTGTTTTGGCATCAAATTGATCGCTGGTGAATATTCCCCTGTTTTTCGAAATTCTGTTATTGCTTCTATGCTGCTCCCTGATATCAGGATATTTTGTTTCCCAGGCATAGATGACACTGTACATCCCAAAGTCGGATATATCACCTTTTATTTCCGTGAAATATTCATTAGTGCCTTCAATATGAAGATATTTCATTTTTTGTATCCGCATCAATTCAATAAACAGGGCGGGGAAATGAAAGCCATATTTTCTGGCTTTTTCAGCTGCCCGGGTGTATAATAGTTGATTGACTGATTTTTTTTCAAACGATTCAATTTCTGCATCCATTAAATCAAGTATCCAACCAACATTGCCTTCAAAAAACCTGTTTGAGGCGGCAATTTTTTTTCTGTCCGTTCTTAATTCTTTTTTTACTCTTTTATAATCCAACACGCCTTCAAAAGCACAGTTGATATAAATGACCGTTTTGAGAACCCTGAAATATGGTTGCCAATATAAACTCGCAGTGTTTTCGATGTCTTTTTGATTTTGAAAGGCATTTTTAAGGACATCGGCATATTGGTTGTGCCAGGCACCTAAGAAGAGTTTCATAAAATTATAAACAAATAAGAAAACTGTGTTGTTGGCCTTACTTTCCAGGTTGTAAAGCTGCTGCTCGTCATAATTATCCAATAATGAAACCGGGCCGGAATTTACCAATTTGTTTAAGGTATTTTTAATAACCAATGATGCTCCGTAGGCATTGAGCTGACGATGTCATACATAAAATTTTTCGTAATTATCAAACAGTGCTACGATTTCAGAAACATCGCTTCCTCTGAAAAAAAGAGAATTGGAATGGGTGTATAAATTCCAGGCAGCATATTCCATGTTACCGGTATTTAATCCCTTTTCATAAAACTTTAAACATTCTTTTTCAAATGATACCAGGGACTCTTTCCAATGCGAGATCATGGTAGTATCAACAAAGCCTGCCGTTGATTCCAAATGAGGCGCGTCAAAGGTATCGAACAACTTCATCGCCTCCTTACCTGCCGTGTATCCTGCTTCGGGCTTATTCATTACACCTGCCAGGATTAAACCATAAGAACCATATCCGATAATGGATTCGGGTGTGTTGCCTGACTTATTACTGAGGCTTATCATTTTGAAAATAAGCAGTGGATAGGTGTCGCGTTCTACAAAAAAGAAAGCTTCGAGCGCATTGTAAATAAGTCGCATAAGGACAATCCCCACCTCATCTGTCATTTTGGGGAAACGGGTTATCTCTTTTATTTTTTTGCTGGGAAAGGCTGCCTGTGTTTTTATGGCAGCCCAAATAATTTGCAACTTGCCTGCTTTCTGTTTTGGGATTTTAAAGCCAAGTTCATGAAACCCTTTTCTGGCGATTACAATTGCCTCATTTAACTGGTTCATGGCAATACTCCCTTTTAAAACTGCCTCGTAAATTTTAGACCTTTCAATTTTGCCGGTTGCCCTGGTAAAGGCCTTTTCAGTGAATTCCTTAACCTTGTCTTCGTATTTGTTGAGGTAAGCCGATTGAATGAGGAGGCAGTAATCGCTGATGTTTATTTCATTTTCCTTTGCCGCTATTTTTTCAAACAGATCTAAAAATATATAGGATGATTCGTAAGCACCCGAAGTGAATGCCAATTGCCCTGCTTCCAGTAGAATTTTAGCTGCCTCTCTGCGATAAATACTTGCTTGAAGGAGGCTTCCCGAAGACACTAAATGATTAGCTGTGATAAAGATATTTTCAATTTCGTCGTGGTTGGCCATTATAAATTCTGCGGCCTTGAAGTGTAGTTCTTCTCGCAGCTTTGGATTGGTAAGGCTGTATAAAGCTTGTTGAATGCGGTCGTGCGTAAACCTGAATTTGATGTTGGCTTTATTTTTTTCATAAAACCCTGGCACAAATTTGTAATCTGAATCAACAGGTTGAATAATATTTTCTTTGATGGCTTCCCAAAGCTGGTTGTGCAACACCTGCTCAGGAATTTGTGTTATGAAGTTTAAAGCTGCCAAACTGAAATTATTGCCCAGGCATGAAGCATAAGTGAGTATTTCCAGGTTTTGTGGAGAGATATCATTGATTTTATTAATAATAACGGTGGCAATATTTTCGTTTACAGCAAGCTCACGAATGCCGGCAATATTCCATTTCCAGGAATTGTCATTGGCATTGAGCCAAATATATTTTTTGGAGTACAGGTAATCGAGTAATTGGTTAATAAAAAATGGATTACCCTGGGTTTTTACATAAATTAAATCGCCTAATTCTTTTGTTACTATATTATTGATTGAGAATGTCTCGGAAAGAATTTCGTTGGTATCTTCCGGAGTCAGGGGCTTTAATTCAATAAAATCCACGATAAGGTTATTATCGGCCAGCGTTTTTTTCTGGTTCGACCCGATATCGTTTAATAACCTGGTAAAAGGATGCGTTGGGTCTGTTTCGTTATGGCGGTATGATATGGCCATAAACAATTTTCCCAGTTGGACATCGCCTGCAATACTTCTCAAAAGTTCAATAGATGCGTCATCCGCCCACTGCCAGTCGTCAATAAAAAGCAATAAAGGTTTCGTAATTTTTAAAATGCTTTTAAAAAACAAGGTAAAAGCAAACCTAACCCTGCTTTGCTGCTCTTTAGGATTCAACCGGGGCAATGGAATTACATCAATTAAAATGGCCTTCCACCTGGGGGCAATGGCTAAAATATCTGCTTCAAGCCCCTGCATATTTTCATTTAAGTGCCTGTGACAAAGTGAAATATTCTCGTTGCTTTCGGTAAGCAGCAATTCGGCTAGCTGATTCAATGCCTGTGACCAGCCATAATAAGGCACGTTGCGTTGCAGGGAATCGAACTTACCGCTGATAAAAGTGCCCTTGCTTCCGGTAAGTACCCTTGCAGTTTCCCGTATCAGCATGGTTTTACCCAACCCACTGAATCCTTTTAAGCCCAGCAATATTTTCTTACCTGACGCAGCTTCTTCAAAAAGGGAGAAAATCTTTTCGATTTCTGCCGTGCGGCCAACCAGCTTTTGAGTAACATTGAGCCTGACAGGCAAATCACCTTTTTTCAACTCAAAAGTGGCGATGGTCCCTGTACTGATCCATTCTTTTTTGCAATGCTCCAAATCAATCGCCAGGCCGCTCAATGATTGGTATCTTTCTTCAGCATTCTTGGCCATTAATTTACCGACAACTCCAGCCAGCATTTCAGGAATTTGTTTATTAACAGCAGTTAAAGATGGGGGTATCAATGCGATATGACAATGGATAAGCTCCGGGGCAGCCTTCTGCTCAAATGGTTTTTTACCGCAAAGAATTTCGTAAAAAATAACGCCCAGGGAGTAAAAATCCGAACGGTAATCAACTAACCTGTTCATGCGACCTGTTTGCTCAGGTGAAATGTAGGATAAGTTACCCTCAATAACCGAAGCACCTTTATAGTTTGTATGCTGAAATTGCTGTCCTGTGCCTATTTCAAAATCAATAATATGCACCTTGTTCTCTGCAAGATTGATCAGTATGTTTTCGGGACTCAGGTCTTTATGAATGATATTTTTGCTGTGTACTTTTTGTAGCGCTTCAACAATTTTAAAACAAACATTAAAGAAAAAAACCAACCCGGAATTTTTGTCATCAATTTCCTGTCTGAGACTTTTTCCGATGTAAAACTGGCGCATGAGTGCCGGTTTCTTTGACAGTTCGGTAATTTCAATAATAGATTTATCTTCGGCCTGTTCGAGCATTAAATTGTATTCATTATATAAACCTGCATTAGCCGAACTTTTGCTTTGTTTTAAAATGACATCTTTTCCGCTTCTTTCATGTCTGGTCTTGTAAATAGTGGAATGATCACCGTCGTGAATGGTCTCCAGAATTTCGTATTTATTTTCTGATGACATAGAGAATTAAATTTAATTCTGTACCTGGATCGCGGTGTTTTTTATTGCTTATTTTTTTGAGCGTACCAATCGGGGTAAACATAATTTTTAAAGTAGCTTTCAATGATAGGTTTGTCTATTAATTTGCCAATTACAGCATCGTAATCCTGGCGTACATCCACATCGTAAGAAAGGTTGAATGGCAACGCTGATTCCAGCCAGGCAGAATGTAATGTAAAGCAAAACTGAATATCGTCAAATTTAAACTTACAAACCGGTCCGGCTGAAATTTTAGCTGCGTCAAAAACCCAGTATTCTGACCGGTATTTAAGTGGTTCGGCTTGTGGCATGCCTGCCTGTACGGTACAAAAAATATGGCCATCCGTCTCATACGCTGCACCAGTGGATGGTGTTGGTCTGGGAATAAAATGTAAACTTCTTATGAAGGTATTTTTGTCGAACTGGTAATGCTCAACCGGCGTCATGGTTTCGCAACTAAGTCTTACCAATGTTTGCGGAAGATCCTGTTTGGTGAGGCTTAATATCTCTGCTACCGGAACAATCCTGTTTTCATAATCCTGGTATAAACTGTAAATAAAACTAGTGAGCATTCTCGAATCCAACCCATTGGCTACATACCAAAGATATTTTATTTGAGCCACAGTTTTGGTGGCTGAAATAATATCACGGAATGTGTATAAGCCAAGTGTCCAGGTGTTTGGTCCTATATCGGACTGATCTGTTTTTCCCTTATCATAATATTGTTTTGAATTGCCGTTATCTATTTGTAATGAATTTACATCGATCACCCATTTTCCGATGCGGTTAAGATCCATGCTGCCTAATGCAAACAAGCTGATCATCTCATTGGAGATAGCCTCACCGGTAAGTTGCGACTCATCATAGGTTCTGATCCATTCTGCTACACAGGCAGCAGTATTGTGTATTCCGTAAAGGGTAATTTTTCCATCAGTATTTTCGTAATCGCAGGAATAATGAATAGTTTCAACTGGAATTGGTGCCTGTAGCTTAAATGCTGTGGCTGATCCCCCACCGGCAGAAAGCGCTGCACGTTTTACAATGTAACAATCGGTAAAAGGATGCATGGTACCTGCCAGGTGTTTACGTATAAAGCTGTCAATAAATGGCTCTTCAGGAAAAGGATTATTAACCAGCAAATCAAGAGAAAACTTGAATGCGCAATCTGTTAAAACAATGAAATCCCTGGTAAGCGCTGTTTGATGCATGCATTCTGATATTTGCAGCGCATTTCCCGATTGGTCGGTAAGGCTCCATTTTTCAATTTGTTGTTGCCCTTTCCATCGCATGAGCCAAACATTGGTTTCTTTTTGAGGGGTACTACCAGCGCTTTTTGCTTCACTGCCGGTGATATAATGATCCAGGTTATCAAAGAAGTCCTGTAAACGGTCTTTTACTTTATTGCTGTCTGTTTCGTCTGCCATCTCCCTGCATAAACTTGTCAGTTTGTCTTTGAAAACCCCGGGGTTGTTTTGTAAATGGAATACGGTTCCGGGGTTGCTTACATAGGCTTTGCCTTTTGAACTCATAGAATAATTAACGGTAAAAACCTCTTCGGTATTGGGGTCAAAACTTGGATGGGCGGTAGTTTGTATCATTTGGAAAGCCCAGGGAACGATGGGAGGCGTGCCGGGTACCCAATCAGTATTTTGGCCTACCGGTGTTTGCAATTTCATACTCAAGGGGTCGGTAATAAATGGCCGACCTACATCATAGGTAGATAATAAGAATGGATTGGAATTACCAAACTTTACCGGAATAGCGGCGGTATTCAATTCATTGCGTTCCCCTAAAAATAAACTCATTCTTGTGATGCCAAAATTGCTGAACCCGAAAGGCATGTTCTGACCGGTACCTTGCCGGGAATTGTAATCAGCAAAGTAGCAGGGCGTTTTCATTAACCTTGATTTAATGGCAGGACTTTGCGTTCCGTTAAAACTTACAGAAATCATCATACCATCTCCGTTCATTATCGGGCTTCCGTATTCCTTGTTGTATTTGCCATTCACCTGTCCGGGGAAAGGCAGCCCATTGCTGTTTACACTGCCTACGGGATACACTACATAAAATACACCATGTAAATCGTCGGGAATTGTTCCTTCAAAAACTTCCAGTAGCCCGTCAACCTCATTGCGTGATGTCATTAACAAAGCTTTATCAGCTTCTGTTTGAGGCCTGGGTCTTGGTTCATCATTCAATTTTTCTTCCGTTTGTAACCATTGGGCCACCTTTTTCGGAAAAGTTTTAAAAAAGGATTTTATTAATTTCCAGGTTTTTTTAATCATCACGTATATGGTTGGGTTAAAGAAGTGTAAAATAGGGATTAATTAAAAATTCTAAATTATTTTATTTTTAACCCAATTCTCCATGGGTGCATTCCAAATTGTCACAGCAACAGGTGGTTTGTGAGGACACAAACCACGGCCCAGCCTCGGTCGGAGTCCCCACCGACCGAAATCAGGAGCGACAATTTGTAATGCACCCTTCTCCATATCAGTTCCTGAATATGGCATAGAATACACATAGTTTCTGCCTTCAGGATTTTTATTACTTCTAAGATTTCCTGGTGCCCGGGATGTCAATATTGGCCGCAGTTATTTTCTGTCAATGTCTAAAATCTCTCCTTTTTCAAGTATTATTTTAAGGGCCGTTTTAGCAAATGGGAATATATCCGTTGAATAAGCACTTTCTCCTTTACTTTTCAAGTCGGCAAGTCCGGTTACTTTATTTGACTCAAATTCATTGATACGAATAAAAGCTTCATTGAAAATATGAAATTAGCGGTTGTTCTTATTTCAATTCATAGCCTTTAATTTTATCAATTTGCCGTTTGTGCCGGAGAATATGCACAATTGCATGTTCAGTCATCTGCTCTATATCATACCATTGTCCCCAACCTGTTTTTATCTTTAATGAATTGTCAAATTGTTCCAATTCATTGTCTTTAATTTCTTTGAAAATATTTTCGGTATATGTAAAAACATCAGCCAGGTCTGCTACATATTCCTTCATTGATAAATGAAAGGTTTTGGCCGGTCGTATGATGTCATATCCTTTTAGATTATGAATGCTGGTCGCATAACCAAAACCAGCATGCACAACGTGAGATAATATTGCCTGGATAGATTCACAATTTTTGTCAGTTGTTTTTGTATCTATGATAATAGTCAAAGCATTATCAGGGACACCCTCAATGACTTTTTTTAAATCTGAAATTGCTTCTTCATATATATCAAGCAATGCTCCACCAGCTCCTTGTCTATACATTTTCGCCATAATTTTTATTCATTACTGTTTGTCTAAAATAACCGTTAAGGTCCTGCATTTGGGAAGTAAGGGATTCCGGGTCTGACAAATTCTACCATCCGAAAGTTTTCCGTACAAATATGCGGCTCTGCTCGGAGAATTCAAAAAAATCACCAGCGAGAACTGATGCCGTGGCAAATGAAGTATTTTGTACAAAATCTCTGCGTGAAATGTTCCGCATACCTGGAATCATTAAGATAGAAAGGTAGCCATTTTTAGCGTTACATTCA
>JBDTWP010000111.1:0-16837 GCA_040006615.1 Ferruginibacter sp. | reverse complement strand
GCGGCAATCTGTCCCGTAGGGACAATATGTGGGTAGAAATGAAGATGACACCTCCAGCTATCCCATAGGGACAATATGTGGGTAGAAAAATGAAGATGCGGCAATCTGTCCCGTAGGGACAATATGTGGGTAGAAAAAATGACCAGGAACAAAAAATAAAAGACCAGGAAATCCTTTAAAAATTAATGCGAATAACTGCCTGAAGAATAAAAATTCTAAAGTAACAAATATGCAACGAATATATGACCGTCGGGAATTTATAGGAAAATATTTCTTTCTAAATTCACTAATTGCAGGTGCGCCCGCACTATTAATTGGATGCGGTTCAAAAAAGGATTCTCCGCGGTTGAAAGATGCTAATATAAACTCCAATCCATGTGAAGACTTGTCCGGTCTGAGTGAAAATGACCTTGAAGTGCGTACAAAAGCAGCATATACAATAAAATCTCCCCTTCCGGATAATTTATGCAGTAACTGCAAACTTCATATTCCTCCCGCAGCTGGAAAAGAATGCGGTAGTTGTTTGCTGTTTAAAGGGCCTGTTTATCCTTCCGGATATTGTATTTATTGGGCTCCGCCCACATAAATTATTATTCATTAGTAGAGGAGCAAAATTTTTTTTCAATAATAGGATGGGAATCACCCTGGACCAGGGGAATAATTTATCTCCTTCCTTCAAACCGGATAGAACAATAAAAGGAAACTAACTAATAAACTCTTTAAAAAAACAATAACAGGAAATGACTGCAATTTATAAACAAAAAAAAATGATCATTACGATCATGCTGCTTTTTGCTTCCACTGTAAATAACGCATCTGCAGCAGGGAAAGAATTAATTCAACACATAAAAGAAAATGTTGAGTACAGTAAGAAAAAGCCCTTCATAGTGTTTCTTATTACAAAAGATTCCAACAACTATGAAGCGGATAAGACAATACCCCTGTTTGCCGAAACACTTAAAAAGGAGCATGGTTATGAGGTAACCGTGCTGCTGGGTGAAGGGAATCATGGCTCCTATCGTTATTCCAGCCTTGAAGCGCTTTCCCGGGCTGACCTGCTGGTGGTCTTTGCACGACGGATCGCTTTGCCGCATGACCAGATGAATGCTATAAAGAACTACCTCGGTAAAGGTAAACCGCTGATAGGTATCCGCACTGCTAACCATGCATTTACTGTAAGCGGTAAAGTGGAAGATGGCTTTGAAGACTGGCCTGCTTTTGTTGCCGAAATTTTAGGCTGCCAAAACCGTGGCTATGGCCCTGTTGAACCCGGAACGGATGTATCCCTGGTTCCTGGAGCTGCCAGCCATCCTGTAGTTAAGGATCTTCAAACACCACAATGGCATAGCAGGGGAAATATTTACAAAGTTGCTCCCTTACTTGATAAGGATGCCACGGTTTTGCTGCAGGGAAAAGTAGGTGAATTAGTCGAACCAATTGCATGGACCCGCAAAGCAGGCAAAAGCAGGGTTTTCTATACCTCACTTGGTTACCCGGCTGATTTCCAGGCGACACAGTTCATTACCCTGTTAATCAGCGGCATCAAATGGGCGTTGGATAAAAATGAATAAAAGATGGCCAGGAACTGACGACATATTTTCAATTTTTAAATTGACTTCTATCTATGTTTTCTATGTTCCTATGTGGTTGATATAAACAGGATACTTATACATCACAATGGTAAAAAGGTGAATCTGCCATTGCTACGGATCAGGCCGCTGCCCAATGTCATTTAGTTAAGGAATAATTCTAACCCGTTCCAATTGACATCTATCTATGTTTTCTATGTTCCTATGTGGTTGATATAAACAGGATACTTATACGTCACAAGGGTAAAAAAGTGAATCTGCCATTGCTATGGATCAGGCCGCTGCCTTCATCACCACCTCGCGCAATTGTCTTTCTGAAAAGCTTTTTAAATGAAAGACTATAATTGAAAGGAATTACAAGTAAATAGAAATGATGCGAAAATTTTCAGGATATTTATTCAATAAAAAAGTGCAGTTGTCTAAAATAAAGTACTGATTTGTTAAAAAAAAACGCTGAAATTAGTTTTCTTTTCAATAGATAAATTATTAACTTTATATTTTCAGGGAATAGAAACCTTACCGGAAGAGGAAATTCGATTGATATATCACAGAATATATTAAAGGGAATGCCAAACCGTATTGCGGTGACATTAATGTAATAAAAGCTAAAATAATATAAATGAAAAACCGCAGAGCGGTGACATTAATATAGTAAAAAACTAAAATAATCTAAACGAAAAACCGCAGAGCGGTGACATTAATATAGTAAAAACCACAATAATATAATTACCAAACCGCGGAGCGGTGACATTAATATAGTAAAAAACTAAAATAATCTAAACGAAAAACCGTAGTGCGGTGACATTAGAATAACAAAAAGTGAATCAATAATCCATAAATTAACAACCCCTTGCAGGTTGAAAATGTGAATTTTCAATTCATTATTGAATGATAAGAAAATAATAGATAAAAGGTTGTCCCTTCCTCCGCTTGCTTCCAAAACACATGTGAATTATGTAACTTTTTTCAAAAGTTATGTAACATTTATCATTTAAAATGTGTTCAATTTTGTATCGTAATACTTTGATTATACTTATGAATGGGCAAAATAGCTGCTTGGATTTCCTATGAGCTATGCTTAAGTGATTCTATTTTGCAACCGCTTCCCTACTGACCTTTTTACATTTTTTCTCTGTTGACTAAAACAATCAGTCACTATTTTATCCGTGCGTTATAAAAATAATTCTATACTATAAACCGGATCAGAAATATTTTTTAACGATCTCAAAAACCGCTATTATTTATGAGAAACAAATTATTATTTGTATTTGCCAGCTTCATTCTTTTTTTCCAGGTTATTTCCGCCCAGGAAACCATTGTCCGGGGCAAGGTCACATCAGGTGATTCTCCTTTGCCGAATATTTCTGTGCAGGTAAAAGGAACGCTAAAAACAACCCAAACAGATGGAAAGGGCGAATACTCCATTTCAGCTCTACCAAACGCTACATTGGTATTTACTTCAGTTGGCTTTACCCAGCAGGAAATAAAAATCAATAAAAAAACTTCTATAGACGTAGTTTTAAAGAGTACTTCCCAGGAACTCGGTGAGGTGGTGGTAATTGGTTACGGAACTCAGAAGCGTAAAGATCTTACCGGATCCGTAAGCTCGATAGGTGCGGCACAAATTGAAAACGTTCCTGTAACTACTTTAGACCAGGCAATCCAGGGCAGGGCAGCCGGTGTTAATGTTACTAATAACGATGGTGCGCCAGGTACTCCTGTGTTCGTTCAGGTAAGAGGCATTGGCAGTTTGGGAAATAATAATCCCTTGTATGTGATTGATGGTTATCCTGTCACAGGGGGGCTAAATGCAATCAACGCCAATGATATTGCTACCATCGATATCCTTAAAGATGCCTCGGCTACCGCCATATATGGTAACAGGGCATCCAATGGCGTGGTGATCATCACTACCAAACGCGGTACGAAAAATGGTGTACAGGTTTCTCTTGATGCCGTAACGTCTCTTCAGTCGCAACCTGAAATGTATAAGGTATTGAATGCACAGCAATGGGCTGCACTCGTTGTAGAGCGTGCGCCAATAGATAATATTCAAACCCTGCCTGAATGGACTAATCCATCAGCCTTACGTAATATAGACTGGCAGGATGAAGTTTATCGTACAGGATTAAAGCAAAACTACAACATTGCACTGCGCGGAGGTAATGATAAAGTTCGTTCATCTTTCTCCGCCGGTTACTATGATCAGAAAGGCATAGTATTAGGTTCTGATTTTAAAAGATTTAACCTAAGCCTTAACCTGGACTATAACGCTTTTTCCTGGCTTAAATCTTCATCCAGCGTAAAGTACTCAAGGATTAATAGTAAAACGCTTATTGGAACCGGTGGCCAGGTGGGAGATACAGAAGAAAAAGGAATACTCGACCTAAGTTTTCTGCCACCAACAATGACCGGCAACAAGCTTACCGACCAGGTTAAAGACGGCAACGGTAATTACGGCTTCTATCCTCCTTCAAGTATCCATTTTTTTCTTCAAAATTATGGGAATCCAGTTTATGATGCTGAAACCAATGATGTAAAAAATGACAATGATGTTTTTTTAGGGACCACTTCCTTGGAAGCTTCTATATGGGATGCATTGAAATTTAAAACAAATTTTGGAATTAGCACCAATGAGGCCTCCGGCTACTTATTCAAACCTGGCGATACGCGTTCGTTAAAACAATATGGTGATCCGGGAATCCAAAGAGCCCAAAACACCTATTCTCAATACGCTAATAAATCCTTTGAATGGCTCTGGGAAAATACAATTTCCTACAATAAAACCTTTGGAGATCATAGCATTGATTTTGTGGGTGGTATTTCTTCGCAAAAAAACACATTTCGTCAGATTGGCGTAAAAGGATTTGGTTCTATCAGCGACGTGCTAAGAGATGTGGGTAGTATTGTAAATGTAACCGACCTGTCCGGTAACCAGCGAACTTATTTCTTTTCTTCTCAGTTTGCGAGAATTAACTATAAGTTCCTGGATAGGTACCTTATTACAGGCACGGTCAGAAGGGACGGATCTTCAAAATTTGCAAAGGAAAATCATTATGGCGTGTTCCCCTCAGGCTCCATAGCCTGGAAAGTTAAAGAAGAATCATTTTTGAAAGACCTGCCCGCCATTTCCGATCTTAAGATCAGGGCCAGTTATGGTGAGGTGGGCAACCAGGATGGCGTTGGCTTGTTTCAATACTTAGCCCAGTATAGTACAGGTGGGCCGCAGATAGATCCCGGTAATTTTGGTTATCCGTTTAACGGAAGTTATCAACCGGGTCTTCGACTTGCCGCAATACCTAATCCGGACCTGAAATGGGAAACCTCAAAGATGACGGATATCGGCATTGATATAACGTTGTTAAATGGTGCCCTCACGGTAACGGCTGACTATTACAGAAAAGAGTCAAAAGATTTCCTGCTGAATCTTCCGGTGCCTACTCAAACAGGCTTTTCCACAGCGGCAAAAAATGCGGGTAGTATCCGCAACACTGGCATAGAGATCGCCTTAGATTTCAGGAAATCAAAAAAGGATTTTAGCTATGGCATAAATTTAAACTTTACTACTCTTAAAAATGAACTGTTAAGCCTGACAGATAATTTAACCACATTGTCCGGCTTGCAACTTAGTAGCGACGGTACTGGCTTAGGTTTTCAGGGAGGGAGCTGGCCTCAGTACAGCCTGACAAAAATTGGTGGCCCGGTGGGCGAGTTTTACGGCTGGAAATCCGCAGGTATTTTCCAGACACAGGCAGAAATTGATGCATTAAATGCACAGGCCGTAGTGCGTTATGGTCCGGGTGCAGCTTACCAATCCGGGGCCGTGCCTGGTGACCGTAAGTTTGTTGATCTCAATGGTGATGCCCAGGTTACAGCAGATGACCGGGCTTCTTTGGGAAGCCCTATTCCTAAAATTTTCGGAGGGCTGAATCTGGAAGCAACTTATAAATCATTTGATTTTAACGTGTTTTTTTACGGTGTTTCCGGAAACAGGATTTTAAATTATCAGAAAGCCTCACTTGAAAACTTTGGGGGACTGTCCAACATTAGCGAGGAATATTATCTAAACCGCTGGACCTCAGCTAAATCAACAAACAACAGGTATACAAGGGTAACAAATGAGGATAATAATGATAATACCCGCCCATCCGACGTGTACGCTGAAAGCGGAAGTTACCTGCGTTTAAGAAATGTTCAAATAGGATATACGTTGCCTTTATATTTGTCAGGCAAGGCTTCAATAACAAAGCTCAGGCTGTTTGTATCTGCGCAGAACCTGTTTACCATTACAAAATATACAGGCCTGGACCCCGAAATTGGATTACCGCAACAGTATGATGCTTCAAGGAGATATGGACCCGCTGGAGTCGGCGAACTTTCAAGGAGCGTAGGATCATCCGGGGTAGATGTAGGTAATTATCCTTTATCCAAAATTTATACGTTTGGATTAAATGTTACATTTTAAAGCGAAAAAAAATTATAAATATGAAAATTAAACAAAGTATATACCTGCTGGCCATGGCCCTGGCAATACTGTCTCCCTTGAGTTGTGACAAAGAACTGGTGCAAACTGATACGTCGAATGTTGCTCAGGATGCCTTGTTTAAAAAAGCTGAGGACGGTATTCAACTTGTAAATGCCCTTTATAACACCTTTGATGATGATGCTTCCGGAGGTAATATTATGAAATTTTCGATTTATTACATTAACAATTATCTGAGTCTGGATCATCTTAACTACGGTGGAGGCAGATCCTGGAATTCTTATCTTTTTGGTACTGATGATGGCGCCTTTGATGGACTTTGGAAGACACTTTACAAAGGAATCGCTTCGGCTAATGCAGCGGTACCAATTATCGCCAAAATGAGGGCAGAAAATGTTCTGGACCAAAACTTAGCAGATCGTTTAACCGGCGAGTCCTATTTTTTACGCGGCGTTTTTTATTACTACCTGGCAGCTACTTTCGGCGGTGTACCACTGGAATTAAAAACTGTAACAGATAATGGACTCCATCCCCGGAATACGCAGGATGAAGTGTTTACTTCAGTAGCAGCAGACATGACAACCGCCGCCGGCTTATTACCCTGGAAGGAAGACCTCCCGGTAACCGAAATAGGAAGGGCTTCAAAAGGCGCGGCATTAGGCTACCTCGGCGCCGCTCAAATCTGGCTGAAAAAGTACTCCGAAGCTGTGGCTGCTTACAATCAACTAACCGGCAAATACCAGCTGATGGAAAATTATCTTGATATTCATGAATATACCCATCAAAACAATAAGGAATCACTCTTCGAAATACAATACCTGATACCATCAGGTGGCACCAGGTCATGGGGCCGTTCCAACGATGCACATTGGCTGTCATCCTTTAATATGCCGGAAGAAATAACCGGCATGGGCTATGAGTTTGCCAGCCCTAAATTGTATCTTTCATTTGAAAGCGGCGATACCCGGAAATTGCCCTCCATAATAGGTCCCGGTGATGAGCATCCAAGCCCCGCCATCCAAATTAAAAATTATTCAAAAGTGAAAACAGGCTTTGCGAATGGTGATCCGCGGTACATTGGAACTAATGGGCAAATCATTAATACCGCAGGTACCGTTGCCAGGCCATGGATAGGCTCTGATCCATCTGAGCTAAGGTCTGGATATTTTAATGGGAAAACCTGGCGTGATCCCAAAGTAAACGGAGATGATATTTTTAATGATCAGAGTGTGATCATGTTGCGTTTAGGCGAGGTATTAGTTAGTAAAGCCGAAGCCCAGTTTAAGGGCGGCGATGCTGCAGGCGCTATGGCTACCATACAACAGGTTAGAGACAGGGCCTGGGGTAAATTGGCAGACCCTTCAAAAGTAGTTCCTCCGCCCGTTCAAACCGATATGATGAAAATAATATTAGATGAATACAGGCATGAAATAAGCGGAGAAATGTCGCTTTGGATGGATCTGAGAAGGTCTGGCAGCCTTATTGATTATATGAAGGATAAACACGGATTTACAATTCCTGCAGGTCGTGATGTAATGCCTATTCCCCCTGCAGCAATTGCAATTAACCCGACACTGGTTCAAAATCCTCATTATTAATTGTTAAATTATTATTCTTTTGAAGGCTTTGTAACTTATACAAAGCCTTCTTTTATATACCCCCCTTCCTTCTTATTTAACTACCTCCTGAATTGAAAGGGTTTAACATTAGCACATTAACTAATTTGCCCATCTCTTCATTTTCAAATTTTCACATTTTCAAATTTTCACATTTTCATATTTTCACATTTTCACATTTTCACATTTTCACATTTTCCCCAACATGTAAATTATGTAACTTTTTTCTAAGGTTATGTAACAATTATTTTTTAAATTTGGTTCAATTTTGTATTGAAATCCATTAATTGGGCTTATTAATGGGCAAAATAGCCGGTTGAATTTTCTATGAGCTATGCTAAAGTGCTTCTATTTTGCAGCCGTTCCTCTCTGACCCTTTTTCATTTTTTTCGTTGACCAATTCAATAAGTCACTATTTTATTTTGTGTTATGAATATATAATTAAATATATTTATCAAACCAGGACCTGAAATATCTATTAAACATTTTCAAAACAGCTATTATTTATGAGAAACAAATTTTTCTTTGTAGTCGCCTGTATGCTTCTTTCTTTCCAATTTCTTTCGGCCCAGGAAATTACTGTCCGGGGTAAGGTTACATCCGGTGATGTTCCCTTGTCGAATGTATCCATACAGGTAAAGGGTGCATTAAATACAACCCAAACGGGTGCAAATGGTGAATACTCCATTTCCGCTCCGCCAAACGGTACACTGGTATTCACTTCAGTAGGTTTTACCCAACAGGAAGTTAAAGTAAATAAACAAACTTCTTTAGATATAAATTTGAAGAGTACTTCGCAGGAACTTGCTGAAGTGGTAGTGGTAGGTTATGGTACACAAAAGCGCAAGGATTTAACCGGGGCCGTAAGTTCAATAGGTGAGGCACAGATTCAAAAAGTGCCTGTAACTACTATAGACCAGGCGATTCAGGGAAGGGCTGCGGGTGTTAATGTTATCAATAACGATGGCTCGCCTGGTGGCAGTGTCCAGATTCAGATAAGGGGCATCGGCAGTTTGGGAAATAATGATCCCCTGATTGTGGTAGATGGTTATCCTATATCCGGGGGTCTCAATACCATTAACCCCAATGATATTGCTTCCGTTGACATCCTGAAAGATGCATCTGCAACAGCTATTTATGGCAATAGGGCAGCTAATGGCGTGGTGATAATAAATACCAAGCGGGGTAAAAGAAATGGCGTGCAACTCGATCTTGATGCCCTTACCTCCGTACAGGCTGAACCTAAACAGTATAAGTTATTAACGGCAGTTCAATGGGCTACCCTTGCCAATAAACTTGCACCGATAGATGGTTTTAGTACTTTGCCTGAATGGAGTAACCCATCATCCTTACGCAATATCGACTGGCAGCAGGAAATTTATCAAAAAGGATTAAAACAGAATTACAACATCGCACTAAGGGGAGGTAATGAAAAAATTCAAACGGCATTCTCAGCGGGTTATTTTGATCAGAAAGGTATTGTTTTGGGTTCCAAATTTCAAAGAATTAACCTAAGCCTTAATCTGGATTATAACGCCTTTACCTGGCTTAAATCGTCATCAAGCTTTAAGTTTACAAGGGGGGATAATAAAATTCCTTTTGGAACCGGCAGTATTGGCGGTTTGAATACACTGCCCCCTTCAATTACCGGTAACAATATTACTGATCAGGCTAAGGATGCCAATGGTAATTATGGCTTCTATAACCCGGTAAATCCAAATACCAAACTTTATACAAACCCTTTGTATAGCATAGAAACCACGGATCAGAAAAATTTAACCAATTATTTTTTAGGAACCACTTCATTAGAAGTTACTATTTGGGATGGGTTGAAAATTAAATCGAATATTGGAATTAACACCAATGACTATTCCGGCTACTTCTTCCGGCCTTCTGATAAGCGTGCCCAGGAACAATACGGACTCGGTGCAATCAATGCACTATCCCTGTATTCTCAAAGCTCTAATAGTACATTTGAATGGCTATGGGAAAATACCCTTTCGTACACAAAAACCTTTGGAGATCATAGCATAGATTTTGTCGGAGGGGTTTCAGCCCAGGAAAACACCTTTCGCCAGATGGGCATCCAGGGCGAAGGTTCTGTAAGCGACGAGTTAAGGAATGCTGCCAGCATTCAAACTATTACAAATCAATATGGTAACCAGCAGACTTATTCCCTTGCTTCCCAATTCGGGCGGATAAATTATAAGTTTATGGATAAATACCTTGTTACCGGTACTGTCAGAAGGGATGGATCTTCAAAATTTGCCCCGGATCATCAGTACGGCGTGTTCCCTTCAGGCTCTGTTGCATGGAAGGTAAAGGAAGAATCATTTTTGAAAAACAATGATATTATTACTGACCTTAAGATCAGGGCCAGTTATGGCGAAGTGGGTAACCAGAATAGTGTTGGCCTGTTTCAATACTTAAGCAGTTATTCACCCGGGGGGCCATCCACAAGCATTGGAAATGTTGGTTATCCGTTCAACAAGATCTACCAGCCGGGCCTAATACTTAGCTCCCTGCCAAATCCCGACCTGAAATGGGAAACTACCAAACTAAAAGACTTTGGTCTGGATCTGGCATTATTAAAAGGCGCACTCACGCTCACGGTTGATTATTACAGTAAAGAGTCAAAAGATTTCCTGCTGAATATTCCGGTGCCCGCTCAAACAGGATTTACAACTGCAGCTCGAAATGTGGGGAGCATCCGCAATAGTGGCATAGAAGTAGTCGTAGACTACAGGAAGACAAAAAAAGATTTCAGTTATGGGATTAATCTAAATTTTAGTACTATTAATAATGAACTGCTAAGCCTCACTGCAGGTCAAACCGCTTTAACCAACTTCCAGCTAAATGAAAATGGCTTATTCCAGATTGGTGGCAGCAGTAACTGGGGCGAGTTTAGCCAATCAAAAATTGGCGGCGCGGTTGGGGAGTTTTTCGGCTATAAGGCTGCTGGCATTTTCCAGACACAAAAGGAAATTGATGACCTGAATTCGGTTGCCGAAACTAAGCATGGTTCGGGTTCAGTTTACCAGGGTACCACGGTGGCGGGTGACCGTAAATTTGTGGATGTAAATGGCGATGGCTGGGTTACACCAGACGACCGGGTATCACTGGGTAGCCCTATTCCTAAGTTATTTGGGTCGTTCAACCTGGATGCTTCTTATAAATCATTTGATTTCAGCGCATTTTTTTACGGTGTATCCGGTAACAAGATTTTTAATAATAATCAAAGTAACCTGGAAAGCTTTGGGGGACTGTCTAACATTAGTGCGGATTATTTATCAAACTCATGGACGCCCACTAATCCGTCCAACAAGTATCCGAGGGTTACAACAACTGATTATAATCAAAATCGCAGCGGCCGGCCATCAGACGCGTTCATTGAAGACGGAAGTTACCTGCGTTTAAGAAGTGTACAGCTAGGTTACACATTTCCTTCCAGCCTTACCAGTAAGGCCTCTATTTCAAGAGCCAGGTTGTTTATCTCAGCCCAAAACCTGTTCACCATTACAAACTACAGCGGCCTGGATCCTGAAATTGGATTACCGGTGCAGGGAAATGGCGCCAGGAATGTATATGCTTCCGGAGTGGACATAGGTACCTATCCCACATCCAAATTCTATACAGTTGGATTTAATGTAACGTTTTAACATACTATAATATTCAAAACAAACGATATGAAAATTAAACAACATTTTTACCTGGGTGCACTGGGTCTGGCATTATTGGCTCCGCTGGGTTGCTCAAAAGGTTTCCTGGAGCAAACCGATTCAACAAATATTTCTGAAAGTACCCTGTTTCATAAACCCGAGGATGGAATAGCCCTTGTAAATGCCATTTATAATACCTTCGACGATGATCCCAGCAGTGATCAGTTTATGAAGAAGGCGATGTGGTACATTGCCAATTACCTGCCTCAGGATTTTCATAACTGGGGCAACGATATATTCTGGCTTGATTACCAGATTAATGTAGATAATGGCTCGCTTAAGACCTTGTGGGAACATTTTTACAAAGGTATCTCAACGTCCAATTCTGCATTTCCGATTGTTGCCAAAATGAGGGCCGACAATGTCATAAATCAGGCTCTGGCAGATCGTTTAACCGGCGAAGCCTATTTTTTACGGGGCGTATTTTATTACTACCTGGCATCCACTTTCGGAGGTGTGCCCCTGGAGTTAAAAACTGTTACAGATGCGGGCCTCCATCCAAGGAACACACAGGATGAGGTATTCGCTTCAGTAGAATCCGATATGAAGGCTGCCGCAGCCCTGTTACCCTGGAGGGAAGACCTGCCGGCCAACGAATTAGGCAGGGCTACAAAAGGTGCAGCACTGGGCTTCCAGGGCGCCGCCCAAATGTGGTTGAAAAAATACACGGATGCCATAGCTACCTATAACCAGGTAATCCCAAAATACCAGTTAATGGAGAATTATGTGGATATACATGAATACAATCATCAAAACAACAAGGAGTCGCTTTTTGAAGTACAATACTTATTTCCGGGAGGCGGAAACCGGTCATGGGGTCATTCCAACGACTCTCACTGGCTGTCATCCTTTGGTATACCCTGGGAGGTATTAAATGATTTTGGCTATGACTATGCAGACCCTCGTTTATCTCATTCCTTTGAAAATGGGGATACCCGCAAATTGTGTACAATTTTAGGCCCTGGTGACGAACACCCAAGCCCCGTAATAAAAATAAAGAATTACCCCCATGTAATAGACGGCTTTAATTCCGGTGATCCAAAATACAAGGGAACTGATGGAAAAATCATTAATACATGCGGTACAGTTGCAATTCCATGGAGAGGAAGATTTCCTACTGCTAATAATAATGATTCAACTTCGGGGTATTATAGTGTGAAATTCTGGCGCGATCCAAACATTGTTGATAATAACCAATTTATGAGTGATCAGAATGCGATTATGTTGCGCTTAGGCGAGGTATTGGTTAGTAAGGCCGAAGCCCAGTTTAGAAGCGGCGACTTACCAGGTGCACTGGCTACTATACAAATTGTCAGAGACCGTGCCTGGGGCAAATTGGTAAACCCTGCAGTAGTAGTGCCTCCGCCTGTTGGAACCGATGTCTTGAAAATAATAATAAGTGAATACAGGCATGAAATAGCTGGAGAAATGTCGCTTTGGTTTTGCCTGCGGAGATCCGGTGAGCATATAAATTATGTACTGCATGAATTTGGAAAAACAATTCCTGCCGGTCATGACTTAATGCCTATTCCTTCAACAGCAATTGCAAGTAACGGAACCCTGGTGCAAAATTCGGGATATTAATTTCCCGAATAATATTTTATTGAAGGCTTTGTATCGACTACAGAGCCTTCTTTTATTAACAGGATTTCAGGCTATTTTTATATCACAGCTTATTTTAAGAGGTTTTATATGAAACGGTTTAACTTACTATTTATTTTTATCCCTTTATTATATCTGGTTGCATGTAATAATAAGCAGGCTTTATTTGAACAAATATCTTCATCTCACTCCGGGATCCATTTCAATAACCGGGTCATAGAAAATGATTCCATTAATCCGCTTGACGTTGTAAATATCTACAATGGAGGAGGCGTGGGTATCGGAGACTTCAACAACGATGGCCTTCAGGATATTTATTTTACGGGAAATATGGTCCCCAACCGCTTATACCTGAATAAAGGTGATTTCACATTCGAAGATATCACGGATAAAGCAGGAGTAAATGGAATGGGCAGGTGGGGTCGCGGCACATCTGTGATAGATATAAACAATGATGGGCTGGCGGATATCTATGTTTGTAATACAATTTATAAAGATTCCCTCAGGAGGCGCAACCTGCTCTATATAAACAAGGGCACGGATAAAGACGGCATACCCCATTTTGCAGATTCGGCCAGTGAATATGGATTAGACATCCACGTTCAGTCAACCATGGCCAGCTTCTTTGATTATGATAATGACGGCGACCTGGATATCTACCTAACGGTAAATGAAGCTTCTGCCGGTTATAATCCAAACAGGTTTGCCGCAAAGACTAATAAAACTGCCGAACGCAGCACAGGAAGGTTGTATCAGAATAACTGGGACAGTTCCCGGAAGCATCCCTTTTTTAATAATGTTTCCGGTCAGGCTGGTATTGCCCTCGATGGATTCGGACATGGAGCAATCATTGCCGATATTAACCGCGATGGATGGAAAGACATTTATGTGGCGAATGACTTTCTTTCGGATAATATCCTGTACATCAACAACCGCGACGGAACCTTTAACGACCATTCAAAAGACTACTTTAAGCATACTTCTTACAACGCGATGGGGATTGACATTACTGATATAAACAACGACGGCCTTGCCGATGTGATAGAACTGGATATGAGCCCCGAAGACAATTACAGGAAAAAAATGATGGTGAATGCCAACAACACAGTGACTTACCAGAATTTTGAATTATATCGGCATCAATACCAATATTCGCGAAATACCCTGCAGCTTAACCAGGGTCCGCGAACCGGGGAAAATGATTCAATTGGAATTCCTGCTTTTTGCGAGATAGGTTTTATGAGCGGCATTGCCCGGACTGACTGGAGCTGGGCGCCCCTGGTTACCGACTTTAATAATGACGGCTACCGCGATATTATTATAACCAACGGATTTCCAAAAGATGTGAGCGATCATGATTTCATGGTGTACCAGGACCAGGCGTACGGAAAAACGTCTAAGGCGCATATCTTAGAGCAAATACCGCAGATAAAATTGCACAATTATGCATTTCAAAATAATGGTGATCTTAATTTTCAGGATGCCACTGATAGCTGGGGTTTAAGTGTGCCTACTTTTTCAAACGGTGCGGCCATTGCTGATCTTGACAACAATGGCACCATGGATATGATAATCAATAATATTAATGATGAAGCACTGATTTATAAAAATACATCAGGGGAAAAAGATGATAGTGCAAACCATTATTTACAAATTCGATTTAAGGGAGACCAAAAGAATATCGGAGGATTGGGTGTATGGGCGGATATATATTATGATAATGGAAAGCACCAGGTGTATGAGAACAATCCTTTCAGGGGTTATTTATCAACTATGCAACTGGTCGCACATTTTGGGTTGGGTAGGTCGACGTTGATTGACTCTGTTGTGGTCAGGTGGCCAAATGGTAAGAAGCAGACCCTGAGGCAGGTAAAAGCTGACCAGTCATTGACAGTTAATGTAGCCGATGCAAATGAATTGTATACATGGCAACGGCCCATGATTGACGATGCGTCTTTATTTAAAGATGTTACCGGCGCTGCGGGAATAAATTACAGGCACAAAGACATAGACTTTATTGATTTCAATATACAAACTACATTACCACATAAACTTTCAGAATATAGTCCGGCCCTTGCTGTTGGAGACATAGATGGTAATGGGTTGGATGATCTGATAATGGGTGGCAATTCCTTTATTCATAGCCAGGTTTTTTTGCAACAAATGCATGGTAAATTTTTGCAAAAAGACTTGTTGCAGAAAAAAAACGTTTCAATTGACTATTATAAAGATGAAGGACTATTGCTTTTCGATGCAAATGCTGATGGAATACTGGACCTGTATATAGCCAGTGGAGGCTATAAGGACAAGCAGAATAGCTCAACCTACCAGGACAGATTGTATATAAATGATGGAAAAGGAAATTTCACCCTGGCTGTAAATGCACTACCAGGCAATTATACCAGTAAGCTTTGTGTCAGGGCCTTTGATTATAACAGCGACGGTAAACCTGATCTTTTTGTATCTGGCCGGGTTGATCCCTGGAACTATCCCAAACCGGTAAGTAGTTTCATTTTCAGGAATGATTCTGACAAAGATCATATTAAATTCACGGATGTAACGGCTGATGTGGCTCCTGATTTAAAAAGCATTGGGATGGTCTGTGATGCGCTTTTTACTGATTTTGATAACGATGGCCAGGTAGATTTAGTATTGGCAGGCGAATGGATGCCCGTAATTTTCTTAAAAAATACGGGCGGAAAATTCAGGAACCTTTCTTCAAATTCAGGTATCAATGATAAGACCGGCTGGTGGAATTCAATAGTTGCAGGAGACTTCCGGCATACCGGAAGAACCGATTATATTGTTGGAAATACAGGCTTAAATACCATTTACCAGGCAAGCGATCAATACCCGGTATATATTACCGGAAATGATTTTGATAACAATGGGGGGTATGAGGCATTTGTATCTTTGTACCTGAAGGATCAAAAAGGGCGGCTAAAAGAATTTCCGGCCAATGGCAGGGACGATTTGGTGGAAAGATTGCCTGCAATGAAAAAACGGTTTAACAATTACAGGTCTTTTGCTACTGCTACCATGGACGACATATTTCCGGTGGATAAAAGGGATGGCGCAATCCGTTTAAAAGCCAATATGCTTCAATCCTGTTTCATCCGGAACGATGGAGCCGGCAAATTTACAATGATACCGCTTCCAAAAGAAGCGCAATTTTCTGCTATAAACGGAATGCTGGCAGATGATTTTGATGGGGACGGAAATTTAGACCTACTGATCAATGGAAACGATTTCGGCACCGAAGTATCCACAGGCCGTTATGATGCTTTAAACGGCTTATTGTTAAAAGGCAATGGCATGGGGGGGTTTTCACCACTTTCCATTCAGCAAAGCGGAATCTATATCCCGGGCAATGGTAAGGCCCTGGTTAAGTTATCAGGAAGCACAGGGAGTTACCTCGTGGCAGCAAGTCAGAACAGAGATGAATTAAAATTGTTTGAGCTTAAACGAAAAACAAAAGTCGTAAAAATAAATCCTTCAGAAGTTGCTGCCCTGATCAGATATAAAAACGGGAAAACAGAGAAAAGAGAATTTTACGATGGTTCATCCTTCTTATCACAATCTGCCAGGTTTATAAATATAAATGAACAGATAGCTGGCATAACAATACTCGATAATAAAGGAAGCCGAAGGGAAATTCAAAATGAATGATGATACCTCCAACTGTCCCATAGGGACAATATGTAGGTAGAAAAAATAAAGTTGCGTCAATCTGTCCCGTAGGGACAATATGTGGGTAGAAAAGAAGATGACACCCCCAACTGTCCCGTAGGGACAATATGTGGGTAGAAAGAAAATGACATTGGTCCG
>JBDTWP010000110.1:0-16838 GCA_040006615.1 Ferruginibacter sp. | reverse complement strand
GTTAGCGACTATCGTTCTGCTTTAATCCAGGGGAAATATTTAGCAAAGAAGGGTATTTGGGTGAGCGAATTCAGGATTGAATCGGGGCTGAATTGCGGAGGGCATGCTTTTGCCACGGATGGCTTTTTGCTGGGCCCCATCCTGGATGAATTTAAGGCAAAAAAACAGGAATTGATCGATACGCTATTTGAAATATACAATGCTGCATTAAATAAAAAAACCGGCAAAATATTTGTTTATCCACCTATCCTCAATATTTCTGTACAAGGTGGAATTGGCACGGCAGAAGAAGATAAATTTTTACACAATTATTATGAAGTGGAAAGCACAGGTTGGGGAACACCATTTTTGTTGGTTCCTGAAGCCACGACAGTGGATGACGCCACTTTGAAATTACTTTGCAGGGCAAAAAAGGAAGATATAGTGCTGAGTAATAATTCTCCTTTGGGAGTGAGATTTCATTACCTCAGGGGAACAAGTGCAGAATTAGAAAAACTGCAACGTATAAAAAACGGCAAGCCCGGAAGCCCCTGTACCGAAAAACATCTGGCATTTAATACTGAGTTTACGGAAGAGCCTATTTGTACGGCGTCTCATAAATATCAAAAACTTAAAATTGCACAATTACAATCAATGGTATTGCCGGAGGAAGAGTACCAGAAACAACTTAAGAGTGTATTGGATAAGGAATGTCTTTGTATTGGATTAAGCAATGCGGCTGCCATTAATTATGAATGCACAATGGTGAAATACCTGGATGCTGTAAACATTTGCCCGGGACCTAATATCGCTTATTTCTCCAAAATTGTTTCTTTGCAAAAAATGACCGATCATATTTACGGAAGAACAAATATTATGGATGATGTGAACAGGCCCAATATGTTTATCACAGAATTAAATTTATATATCAATTTTCTTAAAGAGCAATTAGAAAATGAAAATACAGCCGGACCGGATGCCAAAAAGAAAAAATATCAAACTGAATTTCTTAAAAACCTGCGGCAGGGAATAGCCTATTATAAAAAATTGCCACAGGCTGCGGCGCCAAATACAGGAGGGTTTATGTGGGCATTGGATTTTGCAGAACTTGAATTAGATGAGCTCAGTCTTCAATATTCAATTGGCGTTCAGGATAAAATAGACGCAGCGGTAAAAGCAAATTTCAGGATTCCTTTCCTGTCTGAAGCGTAGGGGCATGCTATTTTATACTTTTGTAACTGCCACGATCATTGAAACAAAATGGTTCTTTTTTTCAATAATTGAAATCCGGTAAAAAAGTGGCTGACTCAGAATTTTCAGTTGAGTCAGCCGCTTTATAATAGTGAAACATCCAATTGTTGCCCTGATGAAGTACGACTAATTATTTTTCCTGAATTCTTCAAACTCTGTAATTTCTCCATTGCATACCAAAATCCTTTTATATTTGGTATTATCTTCTAAGTGAACCTTGTACAAGGTTATATCTCCCTGGCTTACTTCCTGCACCAGCGAAATATTGAATCCATCGTAGTTCTGCTTCACGAGGGATCTGACATCCCGGGGCATTTGGTCTTCCTGGTAATTAATGATAGTATATAACCAATGGCCCTTTTTATCATAAACAACCCTGGCTGATTTTTCATTCATTTTGAATGTGGCAATTATTACCTTTTCCTCCGTACTCCAAATAAGACCAGATACGTTTTTAAAGGTCTTGCTGAGATGATTGCTAACTTTTAAATTTGCCTTTGCAGCTTTAAGATTGGATTCCATTTCTTTTATGGCTGTTTTGTCAACAGGATCTGCGACATTGCCTACGGCAGTTTTCTTATCTTCTGTCGAACCAGTTGTGTTGCCATTTTCAAGTGCCGGAAGGGAGGTACTTGTTGATCTTTGAGCGGTAGCATTGCCTGTAATCAGCGAAGTATACAAGGCTGCGGTAGCCAGAAACATAATAATCTTTTTCATTTTGTTTTAAATTAAATTGTGAATAATGTTTACTTTAAGGAATAGCGCTTTTCTGATGTAAAGGTCTATTCCTTTGAAGTGCCTTACAAGCGTGCATTGACTGCTTTATAGAAAGTAAAATAACCGCGTACAGAGGGTATTTTCACGGTAGCGATCGCATGTTTTAGCGGTTAAGGATATGCAAAAGGGTGTGCAATACTGATAACCGCGGTGTGATAGCTGGCCTGTGACCAGGATGGTATTTTTGAAAATTGCGGGGGAAATATTTATTCGGGCATATTAATGCGGCCGTTATTATTTAGTAATACGGAAGACTGGTATTAACTCTTAAATTGAAACAATACCATTTCTTATGGCATACATTACGAGGCCAACCCTTGTTTTCGTATTTAGTTTTTGAAACAGGTCATCCCTATATCCATCGATAGTACGGGGACTGAGAAACATTTTTTCTGCAATTTCTTTGTAAGTCAATTCGGTACAAACATATTTTAGAAAAATTATCTCCCGGTCGTTCAGCCTGATCATGTTTTTTACATGATCATCGTCATCCAGGGAATTAATGGTATGAATCAGTTTTCCTGTGACCATTTCTGAGTAATAAAATCCTTTTGAATTCAACGCGTTTAAAGCAGTTTCCAATTCGGCTGGTTCGCAATCTTTCAGTATATATCCTTTGGCGCCTGCTTTGAACATCCTTATAATTGCATTTTCATTATCATACATGGATAATGCGAGGACTTTTATATCGGGATGATTATTTTTAAGCCAGATGCAGGTTTCATAACCATCCATTTCAGGCATATTAATATCCATCAACACAATTCCAGGTAAAGGCCTTGTTTTTAATAAATCTATTAATTCCCTGCCATTATTTGCTTCAAATGATACGGCATAATTGCTAAAGCTGTTAATGAGACCTGCCAGGCCGTTACGAAGAAGCGTATGATCATCAACTAACACTATTTGTACATCAGATGTCATAATTGTTATTAAGGATAGATAAGTAATAAATGTTAAGAGGTCAGTAAAAAATAATTATAATGTTACCATGCCGTGTTTGACAGCATACATTGCCATACCAACACGGCTCCTTACATTTAATTTTTCAAATAAAGAGTTCCGGTAGCCATCAATGGTTTTGGGGCTAAGAAACATTTGGGCGGCTATTTCATTGTAGGTGAGTTCGCTGCAGGCCAGTTTTAAAAAATCTCTTTCACGTTCATTCAATGATCGTATTGCGGCTGTTACTGATGTATCCGTACTGTTTTCGTGTTGCAGGGAATGAACTAATTTCCCGGTAATAAAATCGGTGTAATAAAATCCTTTGTTCATAATGGCTTCAAGCGCTTCGCCCAGTTCCTTTGGTTCTACGTCTTTACTTAAATATCCTTTTACGCCAAGCTTAAGCATACGCACAATACTTTCTTCCTTTTCGATCATGCTTACAACAAGGATCTTTATTAGGGG
Organism: Ferruginibacter sp.; assembly: GCA_040006615.1. Classification (GTDB taxonomy): domain Bacteria; phylum Bacteroidota; class Bacteroidia; order Chitinophagales; family Chitinophagaceae; genus Ferruginibacter. The sequence goes on along the minus strand of JBDTWP010000110.1, from coordinate 13,421 downwards.
AAAATATTCATTGAGCCATTGTACGGAGCTAAAACCATCCATTTGGGGCATGTTGATATCCATAAGTATAATATCCGGCTCGTTGTTTTTTGTTAATTTTTGCTGGAGATCGGCGCCGTTATCGGCTTCAAACAGAATTACACAATCATGGCAAACCATTTCAATCAGGTTAATCAATCCTTTACGAAAAAGCGTATGGTCATCCACTAACGCTAAACGCATTATTTGTTTTCCAGGCATAAGGGGTTTATTTATAACGGCAGCCCAATCGTAATGTTAGTTCCGTTTCCAGGGGTACTTTGGATACTTAATTGTGCATTTATTAGCTGGGCCCTGTTTTGCAGATTACGAAGACCTGCACCCCCACTATTTATTTTCTCCTGAACATTAAAACCCAACCCATCATCGCTGAATGCTAATATAAATAAATTATCGTTAGTATTAAGTGAAATTTTTATTTGTCCTGCCCCGCTGTGCTTTATCATATTGTTAAGTACCTCCTGTGCCATGCGGTAAAGTATTATGGCTTTGTCTTTATCAATATCAGGCATTGTTCCCTCAATTTGGCAGCGTGCGTTAAATTGACCTGTTTTATTCAGTCGTTCCACTTCGGTTTCTATTGCTTTGGCCAGCCCGGTTTGTATAATGCGATCGCTACCAAGACTCACAGAAAGGGATTTGATATCGGCTATTAATTGCCGTGTGAGGTCGAGGGTGTTTTCTATTTTTTCCCTTGCCTTGCCTGTGTCTGGTAATTGCAGGGTGTTTAGATTTATCTTGATAAGGCTTGCAACCTGGCCGAGGTTATCGTGAAGTTCGCGGGAGATATGTTGAAGGGTTTGCTCCTGGATTTCGATTTGAGATTGAAGGAGGGTTTGTGAGAATTGTTTTTTTAATTCAAATTGTTGTTTTTTTCTTTTGTAGTAGAATAAAACAAGAACAAAACCTATAAAGCATATCAATAGTAAAATGATAAATGAAACAATTAGTATTGTATTTTGTAAATCTAAATTTGTCGTTTGCATATAATGCCAATTCCTATTAATAAATATAGTATAACATTAACGGTATAATTAATTACTGATAAGCTTTCTGCCATAGCAATGTTTATAATAAAAAGCTGGTTGACATTACTTAAAAACGGAAAATTTACAAGGTAGCAAAATAATATACCCAGGCTTATCCAAAACATTGGGAATAACAGTGGATTAATGCCCTCGGTTTTAACGATATCGTTAAATAAATATATAATGACCGTTAACAAAAGCAGTATGCACCCAACAGTATATGTATTAGAATTAAAAATAGTGTAGGGTTGAAAAAAAATAATATTGACGGCGGCAAAAAGTATAAAAAAAATAAAAAATATTGTGGCAAGCCTTTTAAATTTAATATTAGAAAATTCCTTTCTGTACAGCAATAAAAAAAATGCGACTTCAAAGATCATCTCATAGTTATAAACTTCATAAGTGCTCATTTTTTTAAAAGTCAGATAATGCGCAATGGATTCAAATACCAGGTTGGTGCACAGGTAGACCAATAAATAATAAAATAAATAACCTGGTAATTTTTTTTTAAAAAAAACCAACAAAATTAATATGGATGATATGAGGTATAAAATAAACAAGTAGATATTAGTATCCGGGTCCTGGAATAAATTACGAATAAAAATTCAGCGCATCTTTGTAAAAAAAGTCTCAAATTTGCCACTATGGTGTTTTTGCTTTTGCAGGATGAATTAAAGGGCAGCAAATACCATCCTCACCCCCTTGTGCACTAAATTCCTTAAACCCTGGTGTGATAACAAAGTCACCAACCTGGTCGCTGGGTGTTTTACCATCCCTATTCAGGAATAAAACTACGGTCAAATGGTTTGAAATATCAAGATCCGCATCATTGCAATCCTTTTGGTCTGGCAGGGTAATCCCGAATCTTAGATTGATGGTGGCCCCCACCCTTTCATCGTCCGGTAAAGCAATTACCGGGTTTATTAAACTTTCAATTATTTCCAGTGGGATGGAAATTGAATTTATTTTGGTAAATGTTCTTGAAATGGTGGACCCGATATCAACAAAATTTTCAAAATCCTGGATTATCCTTTTTAAATCCTGCTGATTAATTTTTCCATTTTGCGGATTCGATCTTTCTGAAACGATTTTAGTGGGCATAAAATTATTTTTTAACATGAATTAATAACGCTAATGTATTACTCATTTTCTGGAATTGCAATGCAGTTTGGCAAAACAGGAGATTTTCTATCTTAAAACAGGAAAAACCCTGTTGCATTTTAATCCTTTTTCCCTTGCACTATAAAAAAAAATATTTAATATTTGTAGGAATAAGCCAGGCAGCTACTGCGACCTAGGAAAATAAGAAACAGGCCTCTTATGATTTTACGGTAAAAAATGCCGGTGTCGTATTTATCCGTTAAAACTGATGGAGCAGCTGGTGTTATAATATTCGGGATTGATGATTTAAAAAGCTAAGTATTTATAAACTTATAAAACTCCGAAATATGCATAATATGAATGCCAGGATTGAAATACACCCCGGTCGCGGAGTACCCAGCCGGATTTATGATATTGAAATGGAAGCCGGTACTGAAATGCAGGAAATAATCGCCGAATTGTTTTTAAAAAAGATCGCTATCCTTATCCAGATTAAACCTGATCTGTCACAATTAAAATTTGACCAGGTAAAGAAAAGTTTAACGGGCTACCATGTTTTATATCAACAGTATTATTATGGCAAACCAATTTCGGGAGCATGGGTTAGAGTGGATATTGACAATGATGGAAAAGTTTTCAATATCATGAATAACCTGCTTCCCGAGTGGAGATTGAACACAGGGGATGCATTTGACGTTCCAAAAATATCCGCCGGTGAAGCCGAAAAATTTGTGCGCGATGGCATCAGGTCTTCCAAAAAAGCAGTCTTTGACTTTGTTAAAACAGAGCTCGTCTATTTCATTCATGAAGAGTCTCCTGTGCTTGCATGGAAGTTCTTATTAAAATTGAACCATCCGCCGGGCGAATGGAAAATATATGTAGACGCAAAATCCGGTGAGAATCTGGCAAAGATTGATTTGCGAAGGTATGTTAGTGGACAGGGTAGAGTATTTAACCCAAATCCTGTAGCTACGCTGGAGGATTTTACGCTCAGGGATGGTTCAACCATACCGGATGAAGCATATTTCGAGGTTGAATTACCCGAACTGGAAGATACCGGTAAACTTGATGGTCCTTATGTAAGTACCAGGTTAACAGCAGACCGTGTGGAAAGAGCAGACTTTAAATTTCTTTTTAAGCGGGGAGAAAAAAAGCGTTTTAAAGAAGTAATGGCGTATTACCATATTGACAGTGTGCAGCGTTATATCCAGGAATTAGGATATAATAATATTATGAACAAACAAATAGCGGTAAATGTGGATGGAAGCCCGGTTGAAAATTCCTTTTACAGCTCAATTGATAAAAGTATCACTTATGGCAACAAAGGGGTAGATGATGCCGAAGATGCGGAGATGATTGTGCATGAGTATGGCCATGCGATCCTGGATGACGTGGTTCCGGGTTTTGGGGAAGGTAATGATCATACCAATGCAATGGGAGAAGGATTTGGTGACTATCTCGCCGCCAGCTTTTTCGCCGATAAAAAACCGGATATATTAAAGGCCACATTTGGCAATTGGAACGCGGCAGCATTGAATGGAGGGAATAACCCGCCATTTACCAGGAGATTGAATGAACCTAAAAAGTTCCGTGCTGATTTTATTTCAAATGCTCATAAGGATGGTGAAATCTGGTCGGCATGTTTATGGAGTATCCGCGTAGCATTGGGTAGGGAAACAGCGGATAAATTAATTTTTGAACACCTTCATTTCCTGACAAGGGAAAGCAAATTCGTAACTGCAGCTAAAGCCATCATCCAGGCAGATGAAAAGCTTAACAATGGTGTCAATGCAACAATTATCCGGGATATTTTTATAGCGAGAGAGATTTTATTAAAACCAAATTAGGAATACTTGTTTGACTATATAGGGGAAAGCCCTGTTGTATGAGTGTTGTATTCCCAGATTCATTAGCAGGAACTTTTAATTGGTTGAAAGAGAGATCAGGGAGGAGCCGGAAATTATTGTTGTGCGTTTAAATTGCAATAAAATAAAAATTAACTGGCCATTGTACTTGCATTTGTCATAATTAGATATTATGTTAGTATTGAAATTCATTCCTGCGATATATCCGTCTTTTGCTTCCTCGATCTCTGCTGACTGTTAAGTTGGGTTTTATTAGTGGTGCTTCAGTATTGTTAGATAATGCAGGTGTTGCTGAATACGTAGCAATCATGTTCTTAATGAGGGTGGCAAATTTGGTAAATCATTCAAAAAATGCCCGGCAGGCTTAGGATAAAAACTTAATTGATCTGGTTAAACATTTTCCCGATCAGGCTCAAAGGTGAAAAATCAATATAGAAAAAGCACTTTCAAATTTAAAAACATACATAATGAGCGACAAAATTATGACAATTGAGCAAATAGATGCGCACATTGAAAAACACGCACAGGCAAAGAGCCTGGATATTTGCGGTACTTACAAGACTGTGAAACCAATATTGGTTTTTGCAAAAAGTATGCTGTTTTTCAAACCAAAGTGGAAGACGGTACTTCAAACATTAATTGATGTATTGGACAAACAATGCGGTAAGTAATTTAATAAATGCTGCCAGGGGACACCCTGGCAGCATTATTAAGAAAAATCCAGCTATCCAAAAATTTTAAATCTATTATTAAACATAAATAAAATCATAAAAATGTCAAATAAAACCGCACTCTGTATTGGGATCAATAATTACCCCGGTACGCAAAACGATTTAAATGGTTGTGTAAATGACGCAAATGATTGGGCAAAGGAACTTGAATCAAGGGGGTTTACGGTTACCTTGTTACTTGATGCAAAAGCCAAAAAAGCCAACATTATTAAAGAAATGAAGAAGATGCTGAATGCCACTAAGGAAGATGACTCAGTTGTGATTCAATATTCAGGTCATGGTTCCTATGTACCTGATGAAAATGGCGATGAGGCCGATGGGAAGGATGAATGTATGTGTCCGCACGATATTGCAAAAAAGAACGGCGAAAATAATTTTATCACTGATGATGAATTGTTCGATATCTATTCGCTGAGGCATCATAAATCACGGCTTGTTATTATCTCAGATTCCTGTCATTCGGGTACTAATTCCAGGGCAGCCATTCTCTTATCTCCTACAAAACAACCCAGGAAAAGCAGGTTCTTATCGCCTGCAAATTTCTTATCAGCAAAAGAGATGGCAAAATTTGGCAGTTCAAATGGTTTTCAAAAAGCTTCAAAGCCCGGCAGGTACGCCGGTTTACTGATGGCAGGTTGCCAGGATAGCCAGGTAAGTTATGATGCCTATTTTCAGGACAGGCCTAACGGTGCTTTTAGTTTTGCCGCTTTGAAAGCCTTGAAAGAGTTGGGTAAAAGCCCTTCTGCTACCTACAATGACTGGTTTAAAGGGATCAAGAAAATTCTTCCCTCCCAGGATTATGATCAAATTCCGAATTTATATGGCGCTTCCACAATGAAAAAATGGAAGGTACTGGCCTGAGTATTGGTTCATGTTCGCCTTTGAAATGGAAGGTTGCCTTTCTTTATAACAATTAAGTTGCCTGTTTTCATCAGGTAATTTTATTGTGGATGAATCAGGGATGAGCAGACATTAAATATTTTTTTAACGTAACGGATGCCCCGGGATGCTGGATCACTGCATCTTTGAATTGCTTCCATTGCGTTTTAGTCACCTTATTATACGGCTTTTTTTCATTATCAATAAGTACTGCCAGATCAGGATAGTAATAAACCAGCTGTGCCAGTTCTGTATTGAACATGGTCATCTTATTATTTGGTTCTTCACCTGGCAGGGCTCTGAAGATTGTGGTCAATATTGGGAACCACGGCATTGAATCTGCAGGAGTTTTCCGGGTAATTATTTTTACAGGGATAGAAAGTGCATCGTTTGCTTTAAGTAATCCGTTTCCAAATGAGTTTTTAAAAGTGCCGATAGGTTTAGCTGTTTTAGATGCAGATTTATAAAGTGCATACCGTATAGCTTCAACACGCTGCCAGGGCTCCAACCGGTCTAATTCCCCGTTAAATTTTTTATAGTAGATAGCGGCGGCGGCGGCAATTTGAGGCGTGGCAGATGAAGTACCAGCTCCTGAAAATTTAATAAGTGATGCACTACCTGAAGCCCAGGGTGTATTTGGAGTAAATGCTGAAAGCGCTTTGGACATATGCCTTTCCGGGCCATAGCATCCTTCCATTTCGCCGGGCTTGTTATGGTGGTAAGGACGAAGATCATTGGTTACCCCGCAGGCAGCAATTACTCTTCCAAACCTTGCAGGATAAATAACATGTTGTGTAGGTATACCACTATAATTATTACCTGAAGCTGTAACTAATACAATACCGGCCTCATAGGCAGCGTTAACTGCCTCGGACCATGCTTTGGCAGGCGCGCCACCCATACTCATAGATACGACATGTACGGGCGTACCGGAATTTGTCAGCCCGGTAAGGTAGTTGAGAGCCTCAGCAAATGCACTTGTCTTAAAGAGTATAACTGAAGGGGAAATCCGGCAGCATACCACATCAGCAAATGGCGCGCCACCTAAATAATCATTAAACAGACCGTCATCTGTTATGAGGTTAACCTTTGTACCTGCAAGCAGCGCCAGTGTTCCGGTACCATGCCCCGGCATGCGAAGCATACCATCTTTACGCGGATCGTGCGCATCCAACGGATCTTCTCCTTCTACAAAATTGCGCTGGAGTTTATTTATTCTTGCTGCATCCGGTAGCGCGGTATGCGTGGGATCATAACCTGTATCCAAATGACCGACCCTTACAATGTAGTTAATACCGTCAACGGCTTCTCTTGCGGATTTTAGCTGGGAAAAATCATCTCCTAAATGCCAGATAGTGTTCTGTTGAGGCTTCCAGTCGGGATCAAACCCGTTATCTCCTGTACTCCTGGCAATGCTTTTGGCCAGGCCTTTTGATTGCCTGGTTTTGTAGCCGCTGCTTAAGTTATTATTTACAGCAAACTCCTGTAAAAAGTCCGGCTCTATAAAACTCATTTGTGCGCCAACAGATTTTGATGCCAGGTGGGCGAGGTCCCATGGATTCATTTCTGAATCTTTGATCTTTGTTCTGACATAGATCTTTTCTTTTGTAGCTGCGGGAAATGATCTGGCGGCCGATTTTTTACCGGCAGGCATTTTAACTGATTTATTCAAAATAGTTTCTACGGGAACTCCTGCATCACTCAATTGTTTTTTTAAATTTAAAGAAGCCAGGCTTTTCAAATTTGCCGGTGGCATATTGATGATGAGTTCTACCGGTTGATTATAAATTTTCATATAGCTGTTTTAAAAATTAAAAGGAGGATTGTAAAATCGATGAATTCAAATTCCTTATAAATCTAAATTAAATCATTAAAAGTTTATATTGTTAGTTACTTTTTATTGACAATATTTCCGTTATGATAGATAACCTCGTCAGCTGCCTGGTGCCAAATCATACCCTATCCACATAGCCAGTAAATGTAATTACAGGAAAAACCCTATAGCAATTAAGGTGGTTTTCCTCTTTGAGAAGACATGCAGCTATTTAATCTTTGCGTAACAAAGGGGGAAGGATAAGGGGACAATCGTTGCGTAGACTAATTAAAATAAATTTACACATCCCGGGTACTTGCATTTGTCATTATTAGATAGTATGTTAGTATTCAGATCCATTCCTACGAATTGTCCACGAAGTGCTTTCAGCAAATTTGTGCAGAGTATTGTTAAATGGAATTATCGGTGCTACTGATTTACCGCAAGGGATTGGATGTATGCTGTATAAATCCAGGTAGGAATTGACGTGAATTTCAAATATATATATAAACTTCTCAATTATGATTGACAACTTAGCTTTAGACATAGTAATAGGTCTCATTTTCATTTACCTTCTTTATAGTTTGCTTGCAACAGTACTCTCAGAAATTATTGCGACATATATCGGACTAAGAGCCCGCAACCTTAAAGAAGCGGTTGATAGAATGCTAAACGACGAAAAGGAAGAGCACAAAGGACTTTTGAGTCGCTTAGGGGATTCATTTAAGCTAACTAAAAATCCTAAAAATTCCAGGATTACGAACTTTTATAATCATCCTGAAATTAAATATTTGGGCAGCACGGGCATTTTTAAAATTCCATCTCAATTTAAAGCTGTGAGTTTTTCCAAAACTTTATTAAACCTGCTGAATGAAACAGGATATAAAACGTTAATGCTAAATGGTAATGCTAAAATGAAGGATCCAGATGAAGGAGACATAAAGGAAATACCTGTAACCCAGTTAAGCAAAGAGAGAATTATTGCAGCCCTGGACGCAATCATCGCTGATCATAAAAAAGAAACAGGAAAAGAAAAAGAAAAAATTGTGCTAGATGAAGAAACTGCAAAATATGTTCTTAATCTATGGTTTGATTCGTATGGTGATCTTGTAAAATTTAAACTACATCTGGAAGCATGGTTTGACAGAACAATGGAACAATGCCTGGAATGGTATAAACGTAAAATACAAATTATACTATTGATATTAGGTTTTATGATGGCCTGGTTTTTTAATGCCGATACTTTTACTATTATAAGTAAGCTTTCAAAAGATGATAAAGCAAGGGAACGATTGGTTAGCATGGCCAATGCATATGCAGAAAATAATAAAGAAAAACTTACAGTTGCCGAGGTAGATGGTACAGTAGGCGAACGTCAACTTCAAGATTATAACGCAAAGCTGGATAGCCTGTTGGGAGTTAAAAAGGAACTGGAGCAGGATATTGCCAATGCAAATAGTATATTAGGGTTGGGCGGGTGGGCGCCAGATACGGTAAATGTATCTGTAGATGATAAAACCGGCAATAGAATTTATACTCCGCAAATTGATAGGAATTCCTTGTCAGAAGAGGATAAGAAAATAACCTCAGGCCCAATTGGCTTTGATACCAGTAAAAAGTGGAGTTATTTTTTCCGTCTGTTTATCCATCATTTTTTCGGGTTTCTTATTACTGCAATAGCTATAAGCCTGGGCGCCCCTTTCTGGTTTGATTTGCTGAATAAAATAATGAAGCTGCGGACTTCTGTAAAGCAGGATACTAATAGTACTAATACTTCAACAGGTGGGACTGTTTCACCTCTAAATCGTGAAGCATGATAAAGGCTACTGTTCTTGTACCTCTAAATATAAGGACGGGTAAACCGGAGATATTGCCTAATAATAATATAGGAGATAAATTTTATAATGAAGGAGATGTTATAGAAGTTGCTGAAGGAGCTATGGGTGAAAATTATAAAGGCAACAATCTTTGGTATAAGTTGGTTGATGGCGGATTTGTATGGAGTGGGGGAGTCGAAACATCAGGCTCTCCTGAGCATATAAACCAACTTGCAGGAAGTCCCTTTTCAGCTATAATTAATTATTCCAAAGATGCATTCAATTCAATTCCTTTAAATGTAAAGAGTACAAAAGGAATTGGTGTAAAAATAGCTGTTATAGATACTGGAATAAATAAAGATCACCCATCTTTTAATAACGATCCAATCATTCAATTAATTTCAAATGTAACTTCAAGCCCTGCAGGAGTTGATGACAAGAATGGCCACGGTAGTCATGTAGCTGGTCTGATCGGTGGCAGGTCAGTAATACAGACAGGAATAATTGGAATAGCTCCGAAAAGTGAATTATTGATAATTAAGGGTATTGATGATGATCGTTCTACATCGGCCACTAACATAAATTTAGCGTTAAAGCTCGCAATCGATGCTAAAGCTGATATTATTAATCTAAGCCTTGACATAGCAAATTCAAGATTTAATTTAATAGAATCAGAAATCAATAGGGCGATAGGGGAAGAGATTATTATTGTTGCTGCAGCAGGAGAGAATAATAGGTTAATTGAGAATGGTAATCTGTTTTGCCCTGCAAACAAAGCTGGTATTATTGCAGTAGGTTCCTGTGATGATTCATTTATCAGAAGTCAGCAAAAATTTAATCCAAAAGTCAACTGGATTATTCCTAACTATTCTTTTTGGTCAAGCTATAATAAAACTAAAACTTATGAAACTGAACGGGGTAGTAGTATGGCAACCGCTTTAGTAAGTGGACTTGTTTCATTAATTATTTCGTTTAACAAAACTAAAAAATTAAATCAGATCATTAATCTTTTAAACATCTCTTCGCTACCCCTTAGTCAATTTTCAACAAATGAAACCTCTTTATTGAACCCTTTAAAATAGACTTAAATGCGACAATTAACAATTACTTTTTTTTTAATGTTTTTGCTCCTGCACAACTTAAAAAGTAATGCACAAAATGTTTACTATGACGCAGTAAAGCTTAGGGCTTTTACAAATGAAGACGGTGACCTCAAGTCAGTTGTAGATTCAGTTTATTTTATACTGGATAACTACTTTGAACCTAAAAAGAAAAATACTATCCATGAATTAGACAGTATTTTGAGGCTTGAAGAAAATCCTTTTTTAATTATTTCCGGATCGGCAAGAAGCCAGGAAGAAGATAATATAGTTGGAAATGCTGCAAATGGGTTCGCAAAGAATTTATCAAGTCTCAACGTCACGAACCTTGCTGATGGCATTGCCCGCTTCCTGATAAAACGAGGAAAGGAAGAGTTAAATGTTGCTTTCTTTAACAGGATGAACAAATTTTTAAACGAGCATGAAGAATGTAAAACATTGTTCCCTTCCACCACTGATTTTCTGAAAAATATTGATTTAGCCCGTTATGCAGAATTTCTTCAAAGCCTAAGGGAGGCCTTTCATAAGGATTTGAGCAATCTCGTTACGGGTCTTAACCAGTTGATTGATTTGCCCAAATATACTGAGCTGCTAAAAAACTTTCCTGAGATCCGTCTTGCTCTAAGGTCGTTAAGAATTGTGAACGAGTTGTCACAATCAGGTAAAGCAATATTACCCGATAGTATTATTCATCAGCTGGCAAACCTAAATGAATGGAAAGAGATCGATCTCAATTTGGCGAATTCCTGGAAAGCACTTGATATAATTTCGCAAAGTGTCAGGTATATTCCGCAGCCGCAAGATGGATCCGACACTACTATGTGTTGGATTAAACTTAGCGATATGAATGAATTGATTCAGGACACAATAAAATTGAAAATATTTTTGGGGCTTTTATATCAAAAAATGGATGGCGTGGAATTTAAAGGAAAGGATGGGGTTAAAAGTATTCAGGCATTTATGTTTGAAAACCGGTTTAGCATTTTAACTGTGGCTTCCCTTGTAGATAACTTCATTACGCTGGCCAATGATGTAGACCGCTCCATTCAAGACATTCGTCAGAAGAAAGACATCGGATTCTCAAAAGATGATTACTATACTTATATTAGCAAAGCCATCAACATCACCGAATATGGATTTAAAGTGGCAAATACTATTAATCCAGGTATTGCTGATAACCGGTATATTTCGATTGCAAAAAACGGAAATAATCTTTATAAAAATATCTACACAAAAAATTATAACAATGCGGTAATGGATGTATACAATATACTGAATCAAATATTTGGTGACAAGAGCAGTCTGGTTATTGAAAAAACACAAAATAGTAAAGATGCGAAACTAAATAATTCTTTAACTACCAGCGTAAATTCTGTTAAATTTCCATCACCTAAAATAATTGAAGGGATTTTAAAATATGGCAATTTCATGGCGTCTGTAATTAAATCGGAATCTGCTGAAGATGTGGAAAGCGCTCTGGATGCAGCCGCACTTCCATCCGGCAGCTATTCCATTAAACAAAAATCTGCATGGAATCTTTCTGTCAACGGGTATATAGGCTATGCATGGGATTTTTATAAATTCCCCTTCAAAGATCAATATGCCCGTGGGATATATGCTCCCGTGGGTGTTGCCATTAGTCGTGGTTCACGTAAACCACATGGAATTACTTTTTCAGGTTTTCTTTCTTTAATTGATGTGGGTGGTATTGCGTCATACAGGTTGCAGAACGGTAATGATGAGGCACTAAAGCAAGAGGTTAGACTGGAAAGTATTTTCTCTCCTTCTGGTCAGCTCTTTGTCGAATATCGTGGATTACCTTTTGCAATTGGAGGCGGCTGGCGAAGAACTTCAAGACTTTTTTATTCCGGCAATACCTCCTTTACTGCAGTTCCTCCAAAAAACGTTTTCAATTTTTCAGTTTTAATAGATGTCTCTTTATTCACGATTAAAAATTGGCCTTTTTAAAGGAAATAATCCGGTAAATCTTTTTTTGCGCCGGACATTTGGTACTATCTTAACCCAATCAGGATAAACAACCCAATAATATTACCAATACCCTGATCAATAAAAATACAGAAAGATGACAGGCTTAAGTTTCGAGGAATTGAAAGATAAAAATAAAGACGAACTGGATCGTATTAAACTTGCCCAGGAGATTTCTGTTTTCAAAGAAACAAAGGATTTTGAAAGAAAGAAATTTAGCGGCGAAACTTTTAGATTGATTATTATAGCAGCGTTATCAGCTTTTATTTCCCTGCTTTCACTTGGGACTTCTATTTGGATGAAATATCTTGATAAAACTACATCTCAAACAGATGAGGTAAGAAAGCATATAGATAATTTGAAAGACAAATTTTATCAAAGTAATAATAGGATTGATCAAAACAAAATTGCTTGCCAGATTAGCGTTGAAAGAAATCCGAATAATGACAAGGATATAGCAAAGGACATACTGGATTTTAAAGGTAAATGTGATACGCTTACTCAAATAGTATCTAATTATACAATTGCCACTGATACCATCAACAGCGCTATTGCCGGGGCTTTAAAAACTGATACTACCAAAAAGGAGAATAAATTTGTTATTAGTAAGTCAGATAAAGCAGATGATGTATTGATCCAACTTCAAAATCAAAAGATAGCATCTACGAGCGAAACGCAAAGACAAGCGTTAGTAAAACAAGCTGATCAATACACCCAAAGTTTTATTAATAGTATTCCGGATTCCTTGATACAATTGAAATCTGCAGTAAGGTTAACAGATACTATTAATAACAATGTTATGAAGCAACTGAATGTTACATCTGCTGGTAGCAATCCAACTTCCGACAATAAAACAGTAATAAAAGATTATGGTATATTATGGTTTAAAGCGGGTTATTTTTTGCAGTTTGATGATATGCGTGTATTGCTCCAGTACCTTGATAAAGGGATGGGAATACAAGTTCAGATTTGTAATATTAAGTCATCAGGGCCCTGCCCCAATCCAATAAGAACAAAAGAATGGATTTCTTTTGATAAGCCTATGAATGTCAGAGTTGGCGA
>JBDTWP010000109.1:0-16870 GCA_040006615.1 Ferruginibacter sp. | reverse complement strand
AGGAGCTGATCGTTATCAACCAGGAAATGATCAGCCTGAATGAACAGGTTACGGAAGCCCGCAACTATGCAGAAGCGATCGTAACCACCATTAAGGAACCATTGATCATACTGGACAAGAACCTTCGGGTAAAGAGTGCAAACCAGTCCTTTTACAGAACATTTATGGCAAGTGAAAGTGAAACCGAAGGGAAGCGATTCTTTGAATTGGGTGACCGGCAGTGGGATATACCCGACCTGAGAGCTCAGTTAGAAAATATTATTCCTGATAAGCAAAGGTTTTCAGACTATGAAGTAAAGCAAATTTTCCCTGGTATCGGGGAACGTATCATGCTGCTGAATGCCCGTGAGATGAAAGAGGAGACAGGCAGTGAGAAGTTGATATTACTCGCTATTGAAGATATTACAGATAAAAGGGTGGCCGAATATAAACTGATTGAGAGTGAAAAAAAATTCAGGAACCTGGCTGATTTTATTCCCCAGATCATCTGGACTGCTCAACCTAACGGAAGCCTGGACTACTATAACCAGCAATGGTATACTTTTACAAAGTTTGATGAAGGACAAGCTGACCAAAGCTGGATACCGCTTCTCCATGATGATGATAAGCAAAGATGTATTGCCGCCTGGTATGAAACCGTAAAATCAGGCGAACCTTATCAAATTGAATATCGCTTTAAAGATATCCAAACAGGCGGTTACCGGTGGTTTTTAGCAAAAGCTGCTCCTATTAAAGACCAGGAAGGCAGAATTACAAAATGGTTTGGGTCTTTTACCGATATTCACGAGCAGAAAATTGTAGCAGGTGAGCTATTGAAAGCTAAAGAACTGGCCGAATTATTAGCAAAAACAGCAGATGGAGCGGTAAGATCCAAACAGCAATTCCTCAGCAATATGAGTCACGAGATCCGTACGCCGATGAATTCAATTATCGGTTTCACTAAAGTGTTATTAAGAACCCCTTTAACCGACAAACAAAAAGAATATTTAAATGCCATTAAAATATCCGGAGATGTGTTGATTGTTTTGATCAATGATATTCTGGATCTTGCCAAAGTGGATGCCGGTAAAATGAACTTTGAAAAAATCCCGTTTAAACTGGCAGATACCGTGTCGTCCATGCTTCACCTGTTTGAAATTAAGCTCCGGGAAAAGAACATAGAATTGGTGAAGGATTATGATCCCCTGATACCCGAAGTATTAAGCGGCGATCCTGTCCGATTACACCAGGTAATTCTAAACCTGATGAGTAATGCGGTAAAGTTCACCGGCAAAGGTAAGATTACAATGGGTGTCCGGATGCTTAAGGAAGACGAGGAAAAAGTGGAGATCGAATTTTCAATAGCCGACACCGGGATAGGTATTCCGCAAGATAAAATTAGCCTGATCTTTGATAATTTTGAGCAGGCACATATGGATAAAACACGCGTATTTGGCGGAACTGGTCTGGGACTATCAATAGTAAAAAAATTATTAGAAGCGCAGGGTGGCACGATACAGGTAAAAAGTAAATTAAAAGTGGGCTCGGTTTTTACTTTTGTATTGAGTTTTCAAAAAACAAATGAAAAGCCGGCGAAGGTAATAGAAGAAGAATTCGTATTGGAATCGGCAATAAAAAATATTAAAGTATTGGTTGTAGAGGATATCCCCTTAAACCAGTTGTTAATGAAAACAGTATTGGTTGATTTTGGCTTTCAATTAGACATCGTTGACAATGGTAAAATGGCGATTGAAAAATTAGCTTTCGGTGCCCAAAACCCCGGCGATAGTTATGATATTGTTTTAATGGATCTGCAAATGCCCGAAATGAATGGCTTCGAGGCTGCTGCTTACATCAGAAACGAGCTTCATTTGGATATTCCGATCATCGCCCTTTCAGCGGATGTTACCCAGGATGATCTTGAAAAAAGTAAAACAATCGGGATGAATGATTATATCTCTAAACCGGTGGATGAAAAATTGCTTTTTAACAAGATCATTAATTTGCTTAAGACAACCATCTACCCAGATGAAATTAATATATTGGAAAAAGGGAAATCAGCAAATATTTCCAACAAATGCACGGACCTTGCTTTTTTGAAACTTCGCACAAGATCCGACACTGCATTAATGATCGAAATGATCCATATTTACCTTGATCAGACCCCTTCTTTGATTTCAGCCATGAAGAAAAGTATGGACAGTGAGGATTGGTCCTTACTTAGGGCTGCTGCACATAAGATATTTCCTTCTTTTGCTATTATGGGAATCGATAAAAAATTTCAAAATATGACCAAAAGCATACAGGAATATAATGGAAACCCGGAGCAGCTGAAGGACATACAGGAGATGGTTTTTAACATTGAAGCTATTTGTAAACAGGCCTGTAAGGAATTAGAGGAGGATTTGACTAAAATGAATACTCAATAGACAATCGATTGTTAGTAATTTAAAAAATCAGTGGCATGAGCGCAGATAAAAAAATATCAATCTTTCTAGTAGACGATGATGAATTGTATCTCAAATTATTAGACAAGGAACTTAGCGAAAAACCAGACTATAAGATCAGGACTTTCGGTACAGGTGAGCGCTGCCTGGAGAATTTATCAGAAAAGCCCGATGTTATAGTTTTGGATTATTATTTGAATGGGATTGAAAAAAATGCCTTAAATGGATTGGAAACGCTGAGTATGATAAAATCCGCACATCCCGAAATACCTGTAATCATGCTTTCAGCACAGGACAAAATTGATGTTGCGGTAAATTGCATGAAGCTGCAGGCATTTGAATATATTGTAAAAAGTGAAACTGCCGTTGCAAGATTAAACACTGCGATCCTCACTATGTTGCATTATAAAAAAATGGAAAAAACGCTTAGCTGGTATATGGATAAGTTGTAATCAGTGAATTATATAAATTATAATTAAAGTTATGTAATAATAACTATGGATAAAGAGCTTTCTTTACCGAAGGTTTTTCATAGGATATTGGATAAAAAACGGAGCCGGATTTCTATCCGGCTCCACTTTTTTGAACCAACTTATTGCCGGGTCTGCGAAATGTTATTTAAAAGAAATTCCCCGGATTTCGTTGCAAGTGCTCAGTTTGCATGTATCCTTTTTACTGTTGGCAGATTATGTATAAAAATAATCATTTGAGGATGCATTTAGAAAAGGGTTGAATGCGCCCGATCGGGTCAACTGTAAATAATATAATAAATTTTTATAATTATGTAAAGATTATTTGAAAAAAAACCGCAATTTTGTAAACGGCTTGTTTTTGCAAAAACAAGTTTAAAGAGCAGTTAGTTTTGGTATGGTCCCTGTTTTTCAGGGACCATTTTTATTTAATAAACATTCCTGTACAACCCCAAACTTTTATTCAAACAGCCTTGCGTTGACGAAACAGGCAGGATAATTATGAGGCCGTATCATCTGCGGCGGGAGTTTGATGCCAATTTCACTGGCTGGCAACATACCTGTTGAGGCAATCAAATTCACAATAATCAGTAAATTATATAACAGTTAATTATAATTATGTAAGAATTATGGTTGAAAATATTACAACTTTGCTAAACGAAAAGCTTGATATAAATTCTTTTTATACAGTTCGATGTGCTTCTGCACAGTTTCACCTATAGCAGGGATACTTATTAAAAATTTCGTAATAATATGATCAAAGTGAATCAACATTATTAACAAAAGAACCACTCGCTTTAGAATCTAAAATCCTTTTGACAATACTGAATACTGTTTGGTTTCGGCCGGGCAGTATTTTTTTTGTCCACAGGTACCCACTTTAAATGGTACCACCTGTTTTCAGGAATTCCGGAATTTATAAACCAGGCCGGGGAAAGGATGACCCCTGCCTTTAAATCGCCTTTGTTTTTCCAGTTCGATAGTTTCTTTGGTTCCTGGTTTTAAATAGCCCGCGAGAAACTATTGTCAGCTAACTGATCGTATCTTCAAAAATTGATTGGTAATTTTATTTCTATATTCGTTCATTATTTTGATACAAATAATAAAAAATGGAATACAATAAATTAACGAGGGAGGAAGAGGAGGTTATCATTCACAAGGGTACCGAAAAGCCTTATACAGGTGAGTACACCGATAATAAACAAGATGGTACATACCTATGCAGGAGATGTAATGCACCCCTGTATCTTTCCGGCGACAAATTTGATTCGCATTGCGGATGGCCGGGGTTTGATGATGAAATACCGGGAGCAGTAAAGCATTTGCCCGATGCCGATGGAAGCAGAACAGAAATCGTGTGCGCTAACTGTGGCGGACACCTGGGCCATGTTTTTAAAGGTGAAAGACTTACGAAAAAAAATACAAGACACTGTGTGAATTCTATATCAATGAAGTTTGTTCCACGTGAAAAATGAATTTTAATCTGCTCAGACGGGACAGACGGATCAGGTATTTTAAGTTTCGTAAAAGCGGATCCTGTTTTGCAGCCGGGTGATTTCTTCATGCTGGGCTTTTAGTTGTTCTAATAAATATGTGATCACTTCCACACCTTCCAGGTTGATTTGGAGATCATTGTGTAATCTTACCAGTTTTTCCACATGTTGCAGATTGCTTTCAGAAATAAAAGCCTTGTCTTCTTTTGTAGTAATTTCAATTAAACCATACTCATGAAGGGTCTTGATGAATGAGAACTCAATATTGTGCCATACGCAAAAAGTATCTACCTGTATTAATTGCTCTGTTTTCATACGAAATAATTTAAGCAGTGGATGAAGCTAATTCCTTGAATAATGCTTTTTGTTTTTCGGTTAAATTGGCGGGTATTTTAACAGTATAGGTTATATATAAATCCCCGTATTCACCTTCTTTTTTATAAACAGGGAAGCCCTTTCCTTTTAATCTTGTTTTTGTTCCGTTTTGTGTTTCAGGGTTTATTTTGAGTTTTATTTTACCGCCCAGGGTTTCTACCATTATTTCACCGCCTAATACGGCGGTATATAAACCCAGATCTTCGTTAATATAGAGATCATTTCCCGAACGTTTAAACCTGGGATCATTTGCAATAGAAAAAGTAATATAGAGGTCACCATTTGGCCCGCCATTTATGCCGGGAGCGCCGTATCCGTTTAGCTTTATAACCTGGCCATTTTCAACGCCTGCCGGGATAGTGATCCGCACATTTTTACCATTAATATTTAAAGTTTGCTGATGGGTGGTATTGGCATCTCTTAATGAAAGCCGTAATTCACTGTTATAATCCTGCCCCCTGAATTTTGTCTGGCTCCGTTTGCCCCCGGAACCTCCGAACATGGATGAAAAGAAATCAGAAAATTCATCACCGCCGAAATCACCAGAAAACTCCCGGCTACCGGTATTTCCTGATCGCCTCCCGGATTGTTGGGCTTTTTCGAACTGTTCCGAATGTTGCCAATCCTTTCCGTACTGGTCATATTTTTTTCTTTTTTCAGGATCGCTCAGCACCTCATTCGCCTCATTTAATTGCTGAAATTTCTTATTCGCTTCTTTGTCATTTGGATTGAGGTCGGGATGCAGCTTTCTCGCCAACTTACGATAAGCTTTTTTTATTTCTGCTTCGGTTGCAGTTTTCTTAATGCCTAATATTTCGTAATAATCTATAAATTCCATGTATAATGTTGTTTATGATGTGATAAGGTACCAACCCATTTCATTGGATTAAATCCAGCAGGGGTGCAGGGCAGCTTTCCTGTTTAATCTTTTGAAAACCATTACCAGAACCGGCCAGGATCCTGTAAATTTCCCCCGTCGTGCCGTTACCAAAATTCCAAAAAAACTGCACTTTATTTAAGAAAAATAATATTAGCCGGGGAATAATAATACAAAATTACTTCATTATTACCGTTTACCCGATATGTAGAATTTATTCCTCAATTTTACTGTAAATGAACAACATTTTATTGAAAAACCGGCCATTATGCTGGTCATTATCCGTTGAAACAAAGAAGATAATAATTGGCAAGGTTTTGATAACATACTTTAATAAATCATTCACAAAAATTTAAAATTATTATCATGGGAAATCTATTGTATGTAGTAGCAGTTATTTTAGTAATAATCTGGGCAATTGGCTTTTTAGGCTATCATGCCGGAGGAATTATTCACTTACTGCTAGTCATTGCTATTATCGCATTCTTATTAAAGGTAATCAGGAGAACAGCTTAGTCATTTCTCCACAATTATTTAACTTTAAAATTTTACAGTTATGGAAAGTTGGAAATTAAATCTTAAGGGCAACTGGAATGAAGTAAAAGGGAAGGCAAAAAAGGAATATGCCGATCTCACAGATGACGATCTATTGTACGAAGAAGGAAAAGATGATGAATTGCTGGGCCGTTTGCAAAAGAAAATTGGCAAAACCAAGGAAGAAGTTAAGAACTGGATCGAACGGCTTTAGGGATATTTAGAGAATAGTGAATGGTTGAAGGTGAAAGGTGAGTGGTGGATGGTGAATATTTACCTCTTGCCCCTTGCTTTTCTGCTCATTGCCCATTGCCTCATGCCCTTTTTCCCCATTGCCTAACAAAAAGTCACCATCTCTTGTAGAAATACAGGCAGGGTGGTGACATTTTAATTATATTTAATTAATGATACGAGCCAGAACTTCACCTTTTTACCAGCGATTGAGTCTATCGCTTATAAGCCTTACTATTATTTGTTTAGCTATTTTCATCGGCCAGGATATTATAGTGCCTTTGGCATTTGCGATATTGATGGCGATATTATTATTACCCATCACTAATTTTCTCGAGCGAAAGAAGGTACCGAGGGTGATGGCAGATATCATTGCGATTTTGATTGCCCTTTTATTTATCTCTGGCATTGTCTATTTTCTATCTTCGCAGATTTCCAGTTTTATGCAAGATCTGCCTTCTATAAAAAAACACCTTGCCGATCATTGGAAAACCGTTCAAAAATGGGTCTCGCACCAGTTTCATTTCACCCGAATGCAACAAAGCAATTTTATGGATGACGCCGCGGATAAAATCAAAAGCTCCGGGACCGGAATTTTGGGTGATACGGTGATCTCATTAACACAGGCAATTATGGTGTTGGTATTATTACCGGTTTATACTTTTTTGATATTGTATTACCGCGAAATGATAAAGAAGTTTTTTGTAGGCGTTTTTAAAGATGAGCATGAAGCCAAGGTAATGGAAGTGTTAAGAGAATCCCGTTCAATCGTGCAAGGTTATATGGTTGGGCTCATAATTGAAATGGGCATTGTTGCCGCTATCAATTCACTGGGGTTTATCATATTGGGTATTCAATATGCTATTTTCCTGGGGGTGCTGGCTGCCATACTCAACATGATACCTTATATTGGTATGCTGATAGCTTCTGTATTTTGTATGTTGATCACGCTGACTAATTCTACAGATATCACTGACATACTCGGGGTATTAGCCATCCTGATAGTGGTACAGTTTATTGATAACAATATAATCATGCCAAAAGTGGTTAGCTCAAAAGTAAAGATCAATGCATTGATAACCATATTGGGTGTATTGGTTGGCGGGGCATTGGCCGGTGTTTCGGGAATGTTTTTATCAATACCAGCTATTGCCATATTAAAGGTAATATTTGACCGGGTGGATAATTTAAAACCCTGGGGAATGCTATTGGGAGATGATATAACCGGTGCCACAAAAAGCAAGTTTTATATGAAACTGGGGGTCTTTAATAAAAAGTCAATGGCTCCATCGCCTATAAAGCCTCCTACGCTGGATTAGGGGATAATAAAGATAGATATACGGGAAGGTGGGAGGAAATGCGGGAGAGGGTAGGAGGACCCCAGGGAAAGGCTGAGAATTTTAAAACATACCCATCACATAAGCGCCAATACAGCAATAGGGTAAAACCCACTTCAATACCTTGCTCATCATAGTTTTATGGTATGATAAGTTGAGGAATTAATTGCTCATGTCTGAGCCATATTCAACGAAATGCTGGTGAAAGCCTGAAAATCAAGCTGATATATTCGTGGTACATATATTGACCTTGCAATAGTACATTAAAATTTCCCATTAAAGTTTGGCAGGCGAATTTTGGGATATTGTTATGGGATACCAGTTCCAAAAGTATTCCTGTATCCTATTCACAGGTTACTACTTGCTTAAATATTAAAATTGTCATCTGGCTATGCTATTATGAATACCGGTGTTAAAAATTGGTGATGACCAGGATATTAAAGAAGCGGAAACAGGATATCGGGAGGCGGTTCCAGGATGGGGAAAGGACGAAAATAATTATAAAGTATTGGAGCAGCAAATAGCCAGTATCTTATTTATGAATGATTAATTGATATTTAAAAAGTATAAGATTTTGGTTATATCTCTGCAGAATATTTTTATTGATGCCGGTAATGTTACACTTTTTACCGCAAGATTTTTTAAAGAGGTTTTGAGGCCTCCTTTTGAGATAAAGGAATTCATCAGGCAATGCTATGCTATCGGATATAAATCCCTGCCGCTGGTTGGTATTACCGGGTTTATTATGGGAATGGTGCTTACACTTCAATCACGTCCTACCCTGGCTGAGTTTGGTGCCGAATCATGGTTACCCGGTATGGTTGCGCTTTCCCTGATCAGGGAGATAGCACCTGTGATTACTGCCCTGATATGTGCCGGGAAGATTTCATCCGGCATTGGTGCGGAACTAGGTTCGATGAAGGTGACCGAGCAAATTGATGCAATGGAAGTATCTGCTATTAATCCATATAAATACCTTGTAGTGACCAGGATACTTGCTACCACGCTGATGGTGCCTATCCTGGTTGTATTCGCGGACGGTGTTGGTATTTTAGGAGGATATATAGGCATCAATTTTCATAGTGATGTTAACTTATTTCGTTACCTGTCGCAGGTATTCGCTTCTCTTGAATTTTTAGATATTTTACCTGCAACCATCAAAACATTTTTCTTTGGCTTTTTTATCGGGATGATTGGCTGTTATAAGGGGTTCACAGCAGCCAATGGAACGGAGAGCGTGGGCAAGGCAGCCAACTCGGCTGTGGTAGCCGCATCACTTACGATATTTATTATTGATATGCTGGCTGTTCAGATAACAGATCTTTTTTTCTAAAAAAATAATGATAACTGAGGAAACAAATATAGAAAAACTGGAGGTTGTCGGGGGAGTCAACCGTTCTGACATGCCGTCTGACCGGTTGTCCCCGGATGGTGCTGATATTACCCGGCCTGTTATAAGCATAAAGGGCTTGCATAAATCTTTTGGTAAAGACAATGATGTATTAAAGGGAGTCGATATTATCGTAAAAAAGGGGGAAAACCTGGTGGTAATTGGCAAGTCGGGTTCAGGTAAGTCAGTTGCCATAAAATGCCTGGTGGGTTTGGTGGCGGCTGATAAAGGTGAGATAAAAGTGTTTGACACAGATATCTCCAAACTGGACAACCGAGAACTAAATGCTATCAGGGTAAGAATTGGTTTCCTTTTTCAGAATTCAGCTTTATATGATTCGATGACAGTAAGACAGAATCTTGAATTTCCTTTAAAGCGCCATTCAAAGAAACTGACTCCCGGGGAGGTGGAAGAAGCTGTTATAGAAGCATTGGAAAGTGTAGGATTGGCAGAAGCAATTGATAAAATGCCTTCTGAGTTGTCAGGCGGTATGCGTAAGAGGATCGGTCTGGCAAGGACGCTTATTCTGAAACCTGAGATCATATTGTATGATGAGCCTACTACCGGGCTGGATACAATTACATCCAGGGAAATCAGTGAATTGATATTGGCCATCCAGAAAAAAAATAAAACAACCTCAATCATTATAACTCATGATATGGCTTGTGCCAAACTCACGGGCGACAGGCTGGTGATTTTAAAAGATGGCGTGATTGGGGCGGAAGGCAGTTACGATGAATTGGAAAAAAGTGATGATGAATGGGTGCGTTCTTTTTTCATTTAATCAATTAAAAAAGTAAAGGTATGAATAAGGAATCCGGGTCTTCGTGGAAATTGGGCATGTTTGTGATAATAGGATTATCATTGTTTGTGGTTACGATCTATTATGTTGGAAAGCAGAAAAATTTATTTGGCTCAACCTTTCAACTAAGGACGCAGTTTAAGACGGTGAGTGGGCTGGAAGTGGGGAATAATGTGCGTTTTTCGGGTATTAATGTAGGCACTGTAAACAAGATAGAATTGATAACAGATACCTCCGTATTGGTTGGCCTATTGATAAAAGAAGAGGTGAAGCATTTTATCAAAACAGATGCTTCAGCCAGTATCAGCTCTGATGGATTAATGGGGGATAAGGTACTGATGATCTCCCCGGGAACTTTTACCAATAGCCCGGTAAAAGATAATGACAGGATCGTTTCAAAGAATGCAGTCGAGATGGAAGACGTAATGAGCAGTGTGAAGGCCAGTGTAGATAATGCCGGTATTATAACGGCCCAGCTGGCAGAGTTTAGTTATAAGATGAATAATGGGAACGGCGCATTGTCTAAATTGATTTCCGACGAAGATTTTTCAAGCAGTCTTAAAAGTACACTTACAAACCTTCAGACCAGTTCTAGTGAATTTGCGAAATTCACAACTAAAATGAATGATGGGAAAGGAGCTTTGTCAAAATTGGTCAGTGATGAAAAATTCGGTAAAACGCTCGATTCTACAATGGCTAATCTCCAGGCAGGGACCAAAGGATTGAGCGATAATATGGAAGCTGCGAAAAGTAACTTTTTGTTGAAAGGGTTTTTTAAGAAAAAGAAAAAGGCCGAGGCAAAAAAACAGGCTGAAATAAAAAAGCAAGCGGCATTAAAGATTAAGAATGATTTGAAAAATGAACGTGAGGGGAAGTATAAGGTTGGAATAAATGATTCTTTAATAAGTGTAAAAGACAGCATTAAGCAATGAGCAATGAGCAATGAGCAATGGGCAATGAGCAATAGGGCAATGGGCAATAGGCAATGAGCAATAGGCAATGAGCAATGGGCAATAGGCAATGAGCAATAGGCAATGGGCAATGGGCAATGAGCAATAGGCAATGAGCAATGGGCAATAGGCAATGAGCAATGAGCAATAGGCAATGAGCAATAGGCAATGAGAAATGGGCAATAGGCAATGAGCAATGAGCAATAGGCAATGAGCAATGGGCAATAGGCAATGAGCAATTAGAAACGTGTATGGAAATTATCAATTATCAATTATCAATTAATAATAGTCCTTAATAATTCTTTCAAAGGAAAATATCTGCTGATCGCTGTTTTTCCGGCAGGTGATTAAGTCTGTTAAAATTTCGGCAGCAATTAAACTAAAAGTGATGCCATTGCCACCAAAGCCCAATGCAAATAAACTGTTCGATAACTTTTTATAATTGCCAATAAATGGGAGTCCGTCTGCGGTAGCGCCAAATGTTCCAGCCCAGCTAAACTCAGGGTTAAATTCAATTTTTGGAAAAACTTTTTTAAAATCCTTCACTAATTGTCTTATTTTGACAGGCAACAGCTTGTCCCTTTTAGCAGGGTTATAAAAATCTTCATCCCGGCCTCCAATTAAAATGCGCCTGTCTTTAGTGCTTCGCATGTATAAATAAGGATCGGCTGTATTCCAAATTAATACATCATCCTTCCAGAATTTTGCCTTTTCATTGGCCTGTTCGCTGGTGCAGGCGAAAGTGGCCTGTAGGTCAACTATTTTTTTATCAATAAATCGCACAGCTTCATACCCGGTGGCATATACCAGTTTTTTTGTTTTTAATATATGACCAGTTTCCGTAGCTAGGGTAACTCCATTTTTGTGATGTTCGATATTTAATATGGGGGTTCTGTCAAATATCCTTAATCCTTTGATTTTGGCAACCTGCAGAAGAGAATGAGTAAATGAATAAGCATTGGTTTGTGCACCGGCAGCAGAAAGAATTGCGCCCGGGGCATCAAAATTAAATTGCTTTTTTACGGTGAATTCATCAAGAAAGTTCACTTCAAAACCATGTTCCTTCCTGGCACCAAATTCTTCCCTTAAGAAAGCCAGGTCTTTTTTATATGCGGCATAGTATAAACTTTGCTTAAACTCAAAATCCATAAAATTTATTTTTTGCGCGATCTTTCCCAATTTCATGATCGCATCCGCACAAAGTTGGTAGGATCGTACAGCGTTTTTTAAGCCGACCTTATACTTTAATTCACAAAGCGGGGTATCAATTTCATATTGTAACAACGCTGTACTTGAACAAGTGCTTCCCAGCCCGATTGTGCGGGCATCTATCAGTATGCAATCGACGCCCGCATTAATTAGATGATAAGCCACCAGGGCGCCGGATATGCCTCCTCCCATAATAACCACGTCGGCCCTGCACGATTTTTCAAGTTTTGGATAATCATAGGGTAATCCATTTTTAACTAACCAGAAAGGATAGCCGGAACGTAGGTTCATTTATTACAATTTAGAAATTATTTCAATTACCTGTCGGTCATAAGGGAATTTTGGAGAAACTCATTCCTTGCCTTGCCCGTTGTTTTTTAATTTATGCCGGCACCATCATTATCTTTTCACGGTTCCAAAACCTGTGTTGCGCGATTGCATTGATAAATTCTTTGGCAAACCTTTTCCCTTTGGCATTAGTATTAATGATCAATCCCAATCCGGTCAAATTCTTTTCATCCGAATTTTCTTTAGCCAATACAGCCCCTACGGCAGATGATCTTAATAATTCAATGCCATCATCATCTGCAGCAATTGGTTTACAATGTTTATAGGTTTCATTAATAAAATGCAGTGCTGCTGGTTCAGCACACAATGCAACAATACTTTTACTTCCTCCTGGTAAATAGAGGGCATCAAAAAGAACGGAGGCTGCACCTAAGAAAGGCTGGTCTACCTTTATTTGCTTTCCGTTGTCAGCTTTAATAATACCCAGTTTTAGCGATATGACCATCGTTTTAGCGCCCGCTTTTTCCAAAGCTGTTTTCATGGCGGTCAATGAATTTTCATTCACGCCATCTGTTGCCAGGATGGCAATATGTCTTGTGCTGATAGTGTTTTTAATAGTGTTGGTCATGCTTAAAGCCGGTGATTTTGCTATGCGCTGGTCAATAAATGTTGGCTGGTAATTTTTTGGGTTTCCATCCGCAGGGAAACTTTGGTTGATCGGTTGTTTGGGTTTAGAAGGTAGTTTCATACCTAAGTTACCGGCAACCATCTCTGCCAGATTAGTATCTACCTGTGTAAGAATACCCAACATTCTTTCCCTTATTTCCAATCTTTCCACCTTGCCAAGCTCAAAACTGATTGCAGCAATGATATGATTTTGTTCGGATTCCGACTGGCTATTGTAGAAAAGGGTAGCCTGGCTAAAATGATCAAAGAAGCTATCACTGCGGGCTCGTATTTTTTTTGCATCAATCCTTTCGGCATAGGAAGTAAAACCTCCTTCAGTTGCTTTAGCCTGGAAAGGGCAGCCGCCCCCGATACTATTAGGTTGGTAGCTTGTTGCACCTTTGTTGATGGTTTGACGCATATGACCGTCCCGTTGGTTGTTATGTACCGGCGATATAGGACGATTAATGGGTATTTCATGAAAATTAGGACTGCCTAATCTCGATAATTGCGTATCTGTATATGAAAATAAACGACCCTGCAAGAGTGGGTCATTCGTAAAGTCAATACCCGGTACCAGGTGCCCCGGGTGAAAAGCTACCTGTTCGGTTTCTGCAAAAAAATTATCCGGGTTTCTGTTCAAGGTGAGCTTTCCGACCAGTTGGACCGGCACCAGTTCCTCTGGTATTAATTTTGTCGGATCAAGCAGGTCAAATGCAAATTTATGTTCATCCTTTTCAGCAACTATCTGGACTCCCAGTTCCCATTCGGGGAAAGCACCACTTTCAATAGCCTCCCAGAGATCCCGCCTGTGAAAATCCGGGTCTTTTCCTGAAATCTTTTGTGCCTCATCCCAACAAACGGAATGCATTCCCAACAAAGGCTTCCAATGAAATTTAACGAAAACGGATTTGCCTCCTTCATTTATCAATCTGAAAGTATGTACCCCAAAGCCCTCCATCATCCTAAGGCTGCGTGGTATAGCACGATCGCTCATCGCCCACATAATCATATGGGTGGACTCTGGCATTAGCGAAATAAAATCCCAGAAGGTATCGTGTGCGGAGGCTGCCTGTGGAATTTCATTCCGTGGTTCAGGCTTTACCGCATGGATTAGGTCCGGAAACTTAATAGCATCCTGGATAAAAAATACCGGCATATTATTTCCAACCAGGTCGTAATTTCCTTCTTCAGTATAAAACCTGACAGAGAATCCCCGAACATCCCTGGCAAGGTCGGAAGATCCCCGGGAACCCGCTACCGTTGAAAACCGCACAAAAACAGGGGTTTGAAGGGAAGGATCCTGTAAAAACTTTGCCTTTGTATACTTTGAAAGGGATTCATATATCCGGAAGACGCCGTGAGCTGCGGAGCCCCTCGCATGTACGATGCGCTCGGGTATGCGTTCGTGATCAAAATGAGTAATCTTTTCGCGTAAAATAAAGTCTTCCAGTAAGGTTGCACCTCTTTCACCGGCTTTGAGTGAGTTTTGGTTATCATTAATTCTCAGGCCCTGGTTTGTGGTTAAGAACTCTCCCTGGCCTTTCTCTGTATGAGGTTGCAGGAGAGCGATTTTTTTATTTGAATTACCTGAATGTTGAGTGTTAGTTTTTTTTGTTGCCATGAAATAATCTTTATTGGTTATGGAAATTAGTTTAGTTGAATAAATTTGACCTACCAGGGAATGAGGATAAGTTTAAGTAAAGCAGAATTATGCCATTTAATAAAATATCATCAAATCCCGGTTTTATTTAGTTGGACCTGACAGGTGGATTAATTGTTTGAAGTTTTTGTTCTACACCTGTGGATTTTTTTTCCCATTTTATAATGTCATTTTTTTACTTATTTAATACCCACGGTTTTATGAAATACACGACAGTATTGCATTACAGGAATAATATATACTTACACATAATACTGGCAACATTTTAGACAATGGGATAGTGTTAAAAAATTAATCTTAAACTATAAAATTAACAACTATGAATTCAGGTAAATTGCTCACAGGGGTATTAATTGGCGCCGCCGCAGGTGCTATTTTGGGAGTATTGTTTGCTCCGGACAAGGGATCAGAAACCAGGGGAAAAATTTCGAAAAAAAGTTCTGATCTGAAAAACAATGTAAAGGATAAAATAAATGACCTGGTGGATGGTATTTCCAATCATTATGAAAATGTAAAGACAGATGCAGAAGATGGATATGCAGAAGGGAAAGAAAAATTTAATAAAATAAAATCAGAGGCTAAAAACTCATTTTCGTAAAGAACCTTTTTGATTATTTTTAAATTAAAGTAATGGAAGATCAGCCAAATAGTCTGGGATCCCTTTTTGAAAATGCCGGGGATTACCTGGAAACAAGGATGGATTTATTAAAGCTTCAGGTTATTAATAAATCCTCCGATGCCACCTCATCAATTGTTTCCGGGTTAACCATCCTTTTCATTCTTAAAGTTGCTATATTTATCCTGAGTATTGGATTGGCGATTTGGGTAGGAGAATTATTAGGAAAACTGTATCTTGGCTTCTTTGCAGTAGGAGGGTTTTATATCCTGGTAGGGGTAATAATTTATATTTTCAGAAATTCCTGGTTAAAAGAGCCATTAAATAATCTGTTAATTAAAAAAATGCTCAATTAGATCAATATGGAAATCAAAAATTCCGCGGATTTAAGAGCCGCTATTCTTGACCTGGAAGATAAAAGTAAAAGAGAAAAACAGCAACTGATAGAAGATTTTCATGTATTTAAGGAAAGTTTAGCCCCCATCAACCTGATCAAAAGCACCATTAAAAAAGTAAAAGAAACACCTGGAATAACAGGTATTGTATTAAAAACGAGCCTCGGACTGGGTGTAGGGCTCCTTTCAAAAAGGCTATTGGTCGGCAAATCGGCTGGGATCTTGAAAAGAATTATAGGCTCAGCCATTGAAATGGGGGTAGCCGGTTTGGTAGCAAAAAAGACTGATAATATTAAAGAAACCGGATTCCAGCTTTTTAAGAATTTCTTCAGGTCAAAAAAAAGATAGTGTTAGGTAAAGGTGGTTACAATATTTATTTCTGATTAAATGCCCCTTTTTAAAGGGGCATTTCTATTATCTTCGCTTTCATCATGTCAAAATTTCTCATTGCAGGCCTCGGAAATACAGGGAATGAATATGCAAATACAAGGCATAACATTGGTTTTGACGTAGTAAACGCATTTGTACAAAAGCATGGTGCCAGTTTCCGGACAGATAGGTTGGCCTATGTTGCCGAAGTGAAATGGAAGGGAAGGCAATTGGTCTGCATTTGTCCCTCCACCTACATGAATCTCAGTGGCCGTGCGTTTAAATACTGGATGGACAAAGAAAAAGTGCCATTGGAAAATACCCTTACTGTTGTAGATGACCTCGCACTTCCCCTTGAAAAACTAAGGCTTCGGCCTGAAGGCAGGGATGCAGGGCACAACGGCCTGAAAGATATTCAAAATGTCCTCGGTACTGATAAATACCCCAAACTTCGCTTTGGTATTGGGAATGGTTATCCCAAAGGAATGCAGGTAGATTTCGTGTTGGGCAAATGGCTAAACAACGAATTGTCTACTGTTCAGTTAAAAATTCAAAAATGTATTGACATTATTGAGAGTTTCGTTGTTATTGGAATAGAACAAACTATGAACGAAGTGAATAAGTTGATTATTAAAGCGTAAAAATTTTCTTCGTCTATACATAATTGTTTTTTTTACCTGATTTGTCTATATTCGTTGTCGTATTTGGAATTATTAATACCAGTAAACCATGAAGATAATTTGTGTTGGCCGCAATTATGCGGCGCACGCCAAAGAACT
>JBDTWP010000108.1:0-16902 GCA_040006615.1 Ferruginibacter sp. | reverse complement strand
TTTTTTTTTGGCTATTTAAAAATCTATAAGAAATTTTACAGCATTAATAAGTTGATATATGGCAACGAAATCAGGTAAAGGGAAGAAATTAACTCCGGACGAGGAGACCCCTTCAAAAAAATCAACGGCAAAAGTATCTCCAAAATCCAAGAAGGATGTAGAAGATGATGACGACGATGAGGATGAATCCGATGAAGAAACTACTCCGGTGAAAAAGGGCAAAGCCGCTTCTAAAAAAAAGAAGGATGATGACGATGATGATGATGATGATGATGATGTGGAGGAAGAAGCCGATGAATGGGAAAAGGCGGAAGAAGACGTTGACTGGGACCCTGACTTTGATGAGTTTGATGTGCCAAAATCTGCCGCGAAGAAATCTACCGGGAAAAAACCAGGAAAGGATGAAGAGGATGAATTTAAGATAGACGATGATTTTAAGGATCTGGGCTTTGATGATCTTGACGGAAGTGGTGGTTTTGATGATGATGATGATTTTTAACCTGGTAAGAAGCTGGTGGGAATTACTGGCAGGGAAAAATAATTAAGTGACAAAGGCAATATCTTTTCCGATAGACAATTTTATTCAATTCAGAAATAAAATGTTGAACTGGGCTCAACCGTTCAACATTTTTTGTTTGCTGGATAACTGGCAATATCATTTTGAGGCACCTGCTTTTGAATCAATGCTGGCAGTCGGTTGTAAGCGAAAAATAGAAACAGTGGCCGGCAACACATTTGAAAAATTGAAACATTTTTACCAGGGAGAAAAGGATTGGTTATTTGGCCATCTCGGCTATGATCTTAAGAATGAAACTGAAGATCTGAGTTCAACGAATATTGATGGAATTGATTTCCCGGATTGCCTGTTTTTTGTACCGGAAATAGTGTTGCAGTTATACGAGGACCGGCTAATTATTTATTGCGAAGAAAATGCCGGGGAGATATTCGCAACTATTAGATCCCATGATGCTTATATAGAACAAAAACGTGCCGGACCGCTCCGGATCAGGAATAGAATTTCACCGGATGAATATATAAGTATTGTAAAAAGACTGCAACAACATATTTTGCGAGGCGATTGTTATGAAGTAAATTTCTGCCAGGAGTTTTTCGCTAACAATGCCATTATAGACCCATTAACTGTTTACTGTTCCCTGGCCGCAATTTCTCCTAATCCATTTTCGGCCTTGTATAAATTAAATGATCACTATTGTATTTGCTCAAGCCCCGAAAGATATTTTAAAAAAGCAGGGTATAAAATATTTTCACAACCAATAAAGGGAACAACTAAACGCAATTTAGAAGACAGGGAGTTAGATGAAATAAGCAGACAGCACCTTCTTTCGAGTGAAAAGGAAAAAAGTGAGAATGTAATGATAGTAGATCTGGTGAGAAATGACCTGAGCCGGGTTTGCAGGCAGGGAACTGTAAGGGTAGAAGAGTTATTCGGAATATATAGTTTTCCCCAGGTACACCAGATGATCAGCACAATCAGTGGCGAACTGGAAGAAAATACTGATTGGATTGACGTGGTAAAAGCCACTTTCCCGATGGGTAGCATGACCGGTACCCCAAAAAGAAAAGTGATGGAAATTATTGAACAATATGAACATACCAAAAGAGGTTTGTTTTCAGGGGCCATTGGATATATCAATCCGCAGGGAGACGCTGATTTTAATGTAGTGATCAGGAGTATATTGTACAATGCCCCGGCTAAATATGTTTCATTTCAGGCAGGCAGTGCTATTACCTTCTATAGCGACCCGGAAGAGGAATACCAGGAATGTTTGCTGAAAGCAGCGACCATGAAGCAGGTGCTGGAGTAAGAAGATTTCAGGATTTTTTCTTCTCTTTTCCCTTTTGATACACCGTTCTGTTCACCGGTACGGTTGCACCGCTTAACAAAACCTGCACTGATTCATTCAATATCGGGTATTTATTAGCAACAAATAATTGCATTTTATCAGGTGGCAAACGAAGATCAAAATTTCCCGTAGCAGACATTATTCCATCAAAATCCGGATTGTAATGATTGAACAGGATTATGTCCATTGCAATTTTTTTGGCAATGATGAGGCTATTGTATTTGCCTGAAATGGGAAGCATTTCTACATCAACTAATTCTTCAGCAGATAAAGAAGCAGGTGTATTATATGGATTTTGTTTGCCATTGGAGCTGCCGTAGTTGGTCCGGTTATTACTTTCTATTTCGGTAAAATCATCCATGTCCGTTATTCCCCTCCCGGTTGTTGTCACTCCACCGGATCCTTCCATAATATAGTGGGTAGCGATAAAACGTTTTACATAGGTTCTTGATTCTGCCGGAAGGTAATATTGAAGTCTCCAAAAATTTTTGCTGCCACTTTTCTTCATAGCGCTGTACACTCGTCCAGGCCCGCCATTATAAGCCGCCATTACCAGTAGCCAGTCATGCATCTGCCTGTAAAGTGAAAGTAAGTACCTGGCTGCTGCATGCGTGCTTTTCAAATAATCCCTGCGCTCATCGAGGTAACCATTCACGACAAGACCATAATCCCGGGCTGTATAAGGCATAAACTGCCAGGGCCCTCCGGCACCTGTATGGCTGGTTGCCCCGGTACTCAGGTCAGACTCAATTACGGCAATATATTTCAGCTCACCCGGTAAACCGTATTGTTGCAATACATTCTCGATAAAATTGAAATAGGGTTGTCCCCAACCTTTCATTTTTTGTAAATGACTACCATGAACTTTCATATAATCCTGTACGAAAATCTCCGCGTTCGGATTTACCTGCGAATTGTACGGAAGCGTTGGGTTATAACTGAAATTGGAAAAAAGATTTTTGAAACCGTATTTGGTCACCTGGTTAAAATACAGAACCTTTTCCTTTTTAGGTACGCTCCGGGATTTGATTACTTCTTCAATCAGATCATCTTCTTTGGCGAGGTTTTCTTCTATAAGGGTATCTTTTGCACCTGCCGGTGGTAAACCATTCACTTTAAACGGAAGATCCTGACCTGCAGATAATTGCAGGCAAAGCAAACAAAAAAAAGGAAATAGTATGAGTTTGTTCATTTTTTCGACGCTAAGCAGCTTTATATCGGCCTATCAGCAGGTTTGATAATTGCAGCAAAGTTAATTCATCCAGTTTGTTTGTAAGTATCTGCAGGCCAAATGGCAGTCCATTGGTATGCTTAAACAGTGGTATGGATATTCCGGGCAAGCCCGTCAGGTTAGCAAATACGGTATAAATATCTGCCAGGTACATTGCAACAGGATCATCAGCGTTTTCACCAATGGCCATTGCGGTTGTGGGAGCCGTAGGAAGCAGAATGGCATCAAAATGGCTGAAAATACCCGTTGTTTTTTCTGCTAACATGCGTCTCACCTGTTGCGCCTTATTGAAATAAGCATCGTAGTAACCGGCACTTAAAACAAAGGTACCCAATAAAATTCTGCGCTTAACTTCTTTACCAAATCCTTCACTCCTGGTACGTTTGTAAAATTCTGTTAAATCTGCAACCGGTACTGAAGTCCGGTGTCCGAAGCGTACCCCGTCAAACCTGCTGAGGTTACTACTGGCTTCGGCCGTCGTTAATACATAATAAGCAGGCACGATATGATCCAGCAAATCAAACTCAACAGCTTCTACAGTATGACCATCTGATTTCAATTTATCAATAAGGGATATAATATTCTCTTTTATTTCTATATCAAGTGACGGGTGATACAAAGCTTCTTTGAAATAAGCAATTTTGTATTTTTTATTCTCTTTAACGGTTAAAAAATCTGCAAATTTTTGTACACCAGCAGATATGCCTTCCCCGGGTTGGTCGGGGTACACTGTACTGTCATACTCATCAGGTCCGGAAATTACATCCAAAGTCAATGCAAGATCTTCAATATTGTTGCTAAAAATTCCAACCTGGTCAAACGATGACGCATAGGCGATTAAACCAAATCTTGATATTCTGCCATAGGTTGGCTTTAATCCCACAATACCACAAAAATCAGCAGGTTGTCTTACTGACCCTCCTGTATCACTACCGAGGCTAACCATACACATGCCTGCCTGAACTGCTACCGCACTTCCTCCTGATGAGCCCCCCGGCACCCTTGTTTCATCCAGGGCATTTAACACATTACCATAAACTGAATTTTCGCTGGTACTTCCCATGGCAAATTCGTCACAATTGCAGGTGCCAATAATTACCGCATCTTCGTCCAGCAGCCGCTGAACTGCCGTAGCATTGTAAAGTGAAACAAAGCCCTTTAATATTCCTGATGCTGCGGTCACGGGGTGATCCTTGTAGCATAAAACATCTTTTATGCCAACCACTACCCCGTGCAACCTGCTAAATGCCTCTCCTGAATCTTGTTTGGCATCAAGGAAAGCAGCTTTCTCCAAAGCTTCTTCAGCATACACTTCTGTAAAAGCGTTCAGGTGTTTATAGCGGTCTATTTGTTCAAGGTAATGCCTTACTTCTGCCAGGCAACTGATATTTCCCGAAAGCAGTTGCTGATGATATGTTTGTATATTACGGAACAAATTTAATAAATGTAGGTTGGCAATTATAAAACAGGCTGAAGTAAATGACGGGAATCTCTTTCATTTACTTCAGCCCTGGTGCATTAAAAAAAAAACTTACTTAGGCAATTCCTGTGCCTGCTTTGCCTGGTGCAGTTGTTGCCTTAATTCTCTTAATTCCTGGTCTTTATCCTTTTCTTTCATGCCTTCTTCAATTTCACTTTTAACATTCTCTTTGGCATCTTTAAATTCCCGCATGCCTTTTCCTATACCTTTCATTAATTCCGGGATTTTCTTACCCCCAAATAGTAAAACTATTGCCAGGATAATAAATATCCATTCGGAACCCCCTGGCATTCCAAATAAAAAGACCGCTGCTAAAACATTTGAAACTATCATAGTTTATTAATTTGAGAAACAAAGATAAATTAAAAATTGACTAATTATAACCTTTATATCAAATCTTCTGTTGTTTACATGTTAATGTAACCGGTATTTTAACGGGATTAAGCTGATTGAAATAATTACCTGAGTGAGCGCCCACATTTTTGCCTGCCAGCCGCTGCCTCGTAAGTGGTGATACTTTTAGCGCAGGAGATCATCAGTGCAGCTATAATAAATATAACTGCAGGTAAAATTACTTTTTTCATATTATGCGGGTTAACGGATTGAAATAATATTTCTCCGGGCGTTGATAGTTGTCGGCGCCAGACTCCGAATATAGGTACCAGGATCAGGATAAAAATTGTCAATAATCATTCCAAATAACAAACCTTCGATCTCTCAGCCCTGGTTTCTCAACCGGGAACCGCAATATGGAAACAAAAAATCATCAATTCCTGATAGCCCTGAACAAAAAAAGCGAAATCCAATAGGTTCCGCTTTTAAATATGAATTGATTAGTTACTTATTTTTTAAGTGCAACTGCCATTCTTTTCTCCTGGATACGGGCACTTTTACCACTTCTTTCACGCAGGTAGAACAATTTAGCACGACGAACTTTACCTACTTTGTTTAAAACTACACTCTCAATATTGGGCGAATAAAAAGGAAATATACGCTCAACTCCTACACCATCGCTCATTTTACGTACAGTAAAGGTTGCTGTGGCCCCGGTTCCCTGGCGCTTGATCACATCGCCTTTGAAGCTTTGAATGCGCTCTTTACTACCTTCAACAATTTTATAATTTACGGTAATATTATCGCCTGCCTTAAACTTTGGCAGGGTAGGTGTCGCTGTTAACTGCTCATGTACAAAAGCTACTGCATTCATAATCTTTATTTTTTCGGACTGCGAAGGTAGGGGTTTTAGTTGGTAATTATATAATGGTTAAATGACATTTTTGTCAATTCTAACAGGATTTCTATTCAGAAACGGTAAAAATAACCGATGAAGCCCAAAATGTGGATCCGCCTGTTACAGGGCCACCCTGAAAACCCCTATACAGAAGACCGGAAACTACCTTGCAATATTTACTGCTCTTTTTTCCCTGATCACGGTTACTTTTATCTGGCCGGGAAAGGTCATTTCCGTTTGAATCTTTTGGGCTATTTCAAAACTAAGCCGGTCACTATCGGAATCACTCACTTTGTCTGCTTCCACTATTACTCTCAGTTCCCTGCCTGCCTGAATCGCATAGGCTTTTTCAACACCCTGGTAGGCCTGTGCCAGGCTTTCCAGGTCTTTAATGCGCTGGATGTATTGTTGCATTATCTCTCTCCTTGCTCCCGGCCTTGCGCCGCTGATGGCATCACATGCCTGGATGATCGGGGAAATAACATATTGCATCTCCATTTCATCATGATGGGCACCAATGGCATTTACCACCGCGGGATTTTCACCATATTTTTCGGATAGTTTTGCACCTAACAATGCATGGCTTAATTCTGTTTCTTCATCAGGAACTTTTCCAATATCATGTAATAAACCGGCTCTTTTGGCCAGCTTAGGGTTCATGCCCAGTTCAGCTGCCATAATTGCGCAGAGATTGGCGGTCTCACGACTGTGCATCAATAGGTTTTGACCATAGGAAGAACGGAAACGCATACGTCCCACCATTCTTATTAATTCTTTATGCAAACCATGCACACCCAGTTCCATTGCTGTGCGTTCGCCGATTTCCATAACCTGGTCATCTAACTGGCGCTTGGTTTTTTCTACTACTTCCTCAATTCGGGCAGGATGAATCCGGCCATCTGCCACCAGGCGCTGGAGGGATAAGCGGGCAATTTCCCTGCGTAACGGATCAAAAGATGAAAGTACGATCGCCTCCGGGGTATCATCTACAATAAGATCCACCCCGGTAGCCGCTTCAATGGCCCTGATATTTCTTCCCTCTCTTCCAATGATGGATCCTTTTATTTCGTCACTTTCCAAATTAAATACCGTGATGGAATTTTCAATTGCGTGTTCAGCGGCAGTGCGCTGGATGGTTTGAATTACAATTTTACGGGCTTCTTTATTGGCTTTTAATTTAGCTTCTTCAATAATTTCCTGCTGAATAACCAATGCCTTCGTTTGAGCCTCTTGCCTAAGTCCTTCTATTAATTGGGTTTTTGCGTCTTCAGCAGACAGGCCAGCCACCTTTTCCAACCGGCGAATATGTTCTTCCTGGTGTTTTTCCAGTTCGGTACGCTTCACATTAACTACTTCAATCTGGCGATTAAGCGTTTCTTTGATGGCTTCATTATCTTTAATTTGCCTATCAATATTTTGCTCCTTCTGATTAATGGATTGCTCTTTTTGCTTTATCCGGCTTTCGGCCTCATTAGCTTTTTGAATACGTTGTAGTACCTCCCGGTCATGTTCAGATTTTAGCTGAACAAATTTTTCCTTCGCCTCCAGCAGCTTTTCTTTCTTTAAGTTTTCAGCATGTAACTGGCCGTCGGCAATGATCTTTTGCGCCTGTTGTTCGGCATCTTCTAATTGTTTTTTCGTGTTTTTGGCAAAAATAAATTTACCCAGCAGAATTCCTATGATCAGGGCGACCGCTCCAATGATGATGGAAAGTATGTTTGGCTCCATTGAAATTTATTGTTTTAAATCGGTTCACAATCTTAATATCCTCCCATACTCATAAATTATTGAGAAGGATGGTTAATTGACGAAGGTAATGATTTTTTGGAGAGTAAAGGGGGGATTTGAATTAGATATGTTCGTAATTTACAATGCTTTATCTACTATTTCTTCCATTTTTAACAAAGCGTCCATCATTTCTTTTTCCAAAGCAGGGTTAGATTCCGAACTTGCCTCTGTAGCATACCAGATCATAACCATCGCAATATAGTCCTGCATATCCTTACCGGCAAATTGGGTCTTAAAATCAATTATCTTGTCGTTAATGATCTTTAAAGTGCGGCGTATAACCTCCTCGTCTTTCGCCAGCGTTTTAATACGGTAGGTTCTGTCGCCTATTAATATATTGATGGGGATGAGTTCTGTCATATTTATTCACTTAACAATCCTATGCATTTATCTATTTCCCTGATATATTGATCAATGGTTTTTTCAAACTCTTTTTTGTCCTTTTCACTCATCTGGCCGGCGGCGGATTTTAAGACCCCAATCTGTTGTTCCAATTGGGTAAAGCGCTGCAAATCATTCTCCCGGCGAATCTTTAACTCTTTTACCATTGTACTGAGCTGCTCATTTTCCTTTTTCAATAGCTGGTACTGCTTCAGCAATTGCTGAAGTTTGTTATTGATTCGCCTGATATTTTCTTCCAGAACACTCATACATTAGCAAATTACCAAATTTCCGAATTTCATTTTCACATTTTGACATTTTGACATTTTCACATTTTCGAATTATTTCCGTATTTCCGCATTCAATTCTTTTTCATAACATGAAATGATCTTCGCCATCATTGCATCGATCTCCTTATCCGTCATTGTTTTTTGTTCATCAATGAAAGTAAAACTTACT
Organism: Ferruginibacter sp.; assembly: GCA_040006615.1. Taxonomy (GTDB): domain Bacteria; phylum Bacteroidota; class Bacteroidia; order Chitinophagales; family Chitinophagaceae; genus Ferruginibacter. The sequence continues at coordinate 8,467 of JBDTWP010000108.1, read as the reverse complement.
GCCAGCGATTTTTTATTAACACCCAACTTTTCACTTTCAAATACATCAAATAAATTCATGGATTGCAATTTATTAATTTCAGTTCCATAAGTTACTTTTTCAACTTCCTCGTAACGGAGGTATTTATCTACCACCATGGAAAGATCCCTTGTTGCCGCAGGAAATTTCGGAATTTCACTATATTGTATTTTTATTGAATTATTTAGCGCTAATACTTTATCCCAGTTGATATCAATATAAAAAACAGGTTGCTTTATGTCAAACCGCTCCAGTGTTTCTTTATTTACACTACCAATGGTTGCCACAGCGTCATTTTCTATACTGGCAATTACCGCGTTCTCAAGTTTATTAATGGGTTCTGGCCTGTAACTGATGATCTTCAATCCTGCTAAAGAAATTATTTTTTCAAATACACCCTTGGCAAAATAAAAATCTGCTTTCACCCCTTTCACCTTCCACCCATCAGTATGCACGTTACCGGTGATGTATAAACTTATATGTTGCTGCTCTTCATATTCGCCTGCTGCTGTTGTGCTGTAAGTTTTTCCAAACTCAAATAACTGCAGGTCTTGATTTCGCCGGTTATAATTGTAAGAAACCGTTTCCAGACCGGTTTCTATCATTTCAGGCCGCATAACATTCAGACCGGCACTGAGACTGTTGATCATTTTTACGGTTGTTTGCAGTACTTCCTCACTGTAATATGTCGCATTGGTAATGCTATTTGTAAAAATCTCATTAAAACCGGTTCCTGCAAGGCAAGACGCTATTTTTTCCTTATAAGAAGCAGCATGGGCAAGTGTTTCTACAGAAGGGGAAATAGTAATGGCAGCCGGAATAGCCACATTATCGAATCCATCGATACGCATGATTTCTTCCACAATATCCGCCGGTATTGATATGTCCGGCTTACTAAAAGGAACCGATACCCGTATGTCATCCATCCCTTCTTTAATGATTTCGAAACCAAGTCCTGTTAATATATTTTTAATTGTGTCGCCATGATAGTTTTTTCCGCTTAACTTTTTTAGATAATGATATTTAAGGGAAACGGCTGTTTTAACTTTCGGATTTGGGTACACGTCCGTAACGGCAGAAGCGATTTCTCCTCCGGCAATTTCTTTGATCATGACAGCGGCCCGTTTTAATACATTCACCGTATTGCTGATATCAACTCCCTTTTCAAAGCGGGTAGCCGCATCAGTGCGCAAACCATGCCGTAAAGAAGTTTTACGAATGGTTAGGGGGTTGAACCAGGCGCTTTCTATAAAAATATTTTTGGTACCCGTAGTTACACCACTATGAATTCCTCCATATACACCACCAATACACATAGCAGATTCTGCGTTGCAAATCATCAGGTCTTCTGCGGATAATTTTCTTTCCTTCCCATCTAATGTAACAAAAGGAGTTCCCCCGGGTAAATTTTTAACGATAATTTTTTTACCGGTAATCATATCCGCGTCAAATGCATGCAGGGGTTGGCCGGTTTCATGTAATATAAAATTGGTGATATCCACAATATTATTGATTGGCCTCAGCCCGATGCTTTTTAATCTTTGTTGCAACCACAATGGGCTTTCTCCAATGCTTACTCCCTGCAGACTTACCCCGGCATATCGTTGGCACCCCTGGTTATTTTCAATTATGATCTCAATCGGCAAACCCTGGTGATCCGGTTTAAAATTATTTTTGAAAGGAGAATTAATATGTGTTTCTTTTTTATTGTGATAAGATAACCAGGCGCAAATATCCTTTGCTACGCCCATATGGCTCATAGCATCCATACGGTTAGGAGTGAGACCTATTTCAAAAATAGAATCACGGTATGGTTTAAAATAATCAGCTGCAGTCGTTCCCGCTTTAGTGTCAGCAGGCAATACCAGGATACCGGCATGATCATTATTTAAACCGATTTCATCAGCTGCGCATATCATCCCAAAACTTTCTACCCCTCGTATCTTCGCTTTTTTCATGGTAACCGGTTCACCATTGTACGGATAAATAGTAGTGCCAATAGGGGCTACAACCACTTTTTGTCCTACCCCGACATTGGGGGCGCCGCAAACTATTTGCAGGGTTTGATCGCTCCCGGTTCCTACAGAAGTAATACTTAGTTTATCAGCATCCGGATGCTTTACACAGGCAAGTACTTCACCAATAACCAATCCCTGTAATCCACCTTTGAGGTCTTCATATTTTACCAGGTTTTCGACTTCTAATCCGATGGATGTTAATATCTTACTCAATTTCACCGGGTCTGATTTTTCCGGTAAATACTCACAAAGCCAGTTGTAGCTGATGGTCATTTCCTGATTGTTGATTAATTATAGATGTTGCTGCAAAGATAGTTATTGAGAACCACGCATAAAAAAGCCGGTAAAAAGCCGGATTTTTCTTTAATAGACTTCGCTTTTATTGGCAACAAACAAACGAAAATTGGTATAATCCCGCCGCAAAAAATTAATGATTCATTTCCAGAAAAACAACTCTCAAAAAATTAGCAGGTGGTGCAGAAAAATAAAATCAGGTATCCGGTAGTGTTAATAAATTGTTACCGAATGCGGCCCCTTTTGGTTGTTGTATGTGAATAATCCTGTGCATAAGTTATTAATAAGCTATTTTTGCCTGTGTATTTCCTGTGTATAATCATTATAAAAAGTTAATAACAAACCCTTTTGAAAACTCAGTAAGTATTTTGCATTTACCTTAGCCGCCCTGTTATGATTTTGCTGCCACATAAGTATTATTTAGCAACAAGGGACGATTACTAACACTGCCGGTTATCCGTACTTTTTAAATAAAGGTTAAAAGTATTCTATCAAAAAATTTAAAACTAATAAAATAAGAACAATACATTAATTCAGATGGAACTTACTAACCTTAACAAAGACAGAAAAACAAGAAGAAAGCCTTCCATTGATTTGGGAGGCATGGTATTTGGCAAAGTGCCTCCACAAGCCAAGGAATTGGAAGAGGCGGTGCTGGGTGCCATTATGCTGGAAAAAAGTGCCTTTGATACGGTAATTGAGATATTGAAGTCAGAGTGCTTTTATGGCGAAGCTAACCAGCGTATTTTTAAAGCCATGAAGTCGTTGGCAGATAAAAGTTTACCCATTGACCTGTTGACGGTAGTGGAAGAATTAAAATTAAAGGAAGACCTTGACTTTGTGGGTGGACCTTACTATGTATCCAAACTAACGAATGCGGTGGTTTCATCAGCTAATATTGAAGCACATTCGAGAATTGTATTGCAAAAATTTATCCAGCGGGAACTTATCCGCATCAGTGGTGAAATTATCGGCGACGCTTATGAAGACAGTACTGATGTATTCGATTTGCTGGATGACGCGGAAAGTAAATTGTTTGAGATAACCAATAATCACCTGCGCAGCGCTTTTGAGGATATTAATACCGTATTGGTGAAAACCATTCAGCGAATTGAGGACATGCGTAACCGTGATGAAGACATAACGGGCGTGCCTAGTGGCTTTGCTTCATTGGATAAAATAACCTATGGATGGCAGCAAACTGATTTGATCGTGTTGGCTGCAAGACCATCTGTGGGTAAAACTGCTTTTGCGCTAAACCTCGCCAGAAGTGCGGCCCTTCACCCGACTAAACCAACACCAGTCGTATTTTTTAGCCTGGAAATGAGTTCCAGCCAGTTGGTACAGCGAATCTTAAGTGCTGAAAGCGAAATCTGGCTGGAGAAAATAACCCGTGGTAAGCTGGAAGAACATGAAATGAAGCAGTTGTACAAGCGTGGTATTGAAAAGCTAAGCAACGCGCCAATATATATTGATGATACGGCAGCTTTAAATATATTTGAATTAAGAGCCAAATGCCGCCGGTTAAAAAATAAACATGATATTGGATTGATCATTATAGATTACCTGCAGTTGATGAGCGGATCTGGTGATAACAGGAACGGGAACAGAGAGCAGGAGATCAGTAAGATATCAAGGGATTTGAAAGGGTTGGCCAAAGAATTAAAAGTTCCTGTCATCGCATTGTCGCAGTTAAGTCGTGAGGTGGAAAAAAGAAAGGAAGGCGCTAAAATTCCACAGTTGAGTGATTTAAGGGAATCCGGCGCCATAGAGCAGGATGCCGATATGGTAATGTTCCTGTACCGCCCGGAATATTATGATATTACCGCCAATGAAATGGGAGAGAGCAACAAGGGCGAAACTTTTGTAAAGATTGCCAAGCACCGTAATGGTAGTTTGGATACCATCAAATTAAAAGCATTATTACATATTCAGAAGTTCATCGAGGATGAAGACGGCGGCAGCGATTTTGGAAGAGGTTCGGGAGGAGGTAAATTAAGACCGGTTAAAACCAGTGATGATGAAGGGGGAGGAGCCAAATTGTATATACAAAAAGGAAGTAAAATGAATGATGGTGCATTTGATGATGAGGCGCCATTTTAATTTATTATTTTAAATTTACAGTAATACGGTTAAAATAAAGATTTGATAAGAGCTGTTTTAAGTAGATTCTCCGACCTGATTTTTTTTAAGTAATCCGGGACCAAAATTATTATTTATTCCATATTTTATGCCGGCAGATACCCTGGATTGCACGCGCCCCGGGTTAATTAAATAAAAAATTAACTGATATGGCACTCCCGTTTTTTTATAAAGAAAATATAAATATAGCAATGACAGAGGTTATACTGGATGAAGATACCAGTAAACATGTAGTCCAGGTGCTTCGTATGCAAAATGATGAACAGTTACGATTAACTGATGGCATGGGAAATTTATTTATTGGGGAAGTGATTGACCAGAATAAAAAGAATTGCGCGGTTAAAATACGCTCCTCTACTTTTCAGCCACGATCTGAAAAGAAGATCACCATTGCCGTTTCAATGGTAAAGAATGCGCACCGCTTTGAATGGTTTATAGAGAAGGCGACAGAAATCGGTGTCAGCGAAATAGTACCATTGCTTTGCGCCAGGACCGAAAAGCAGCATTTTCGTTTTGAAAGAATGAAAAGTATTTTGATAAGTGCAATGCTGCAATCGCAACAAACCTGGTTACCCAAATTACATGATCCGGTAAAGTTTACAACCTATGTAAAGCATATCGTGGAAGACGCATTGGTAAAAAAGTTTATTGCTCATTGCGAAGTTGATGAACCCAGGATTCAACTTTCCGCCTGCCAGGGTTCGGGTAGTTCAATAATTTTAATTGGCCCCGAGGGCGACTTTACCGTAGACGAAATAGAACTGGCTTTACAAAATAATTTTGTGCCCGTAGCCCTGGGCAATACAAGATTGCGGACAGAAACAGCAGGGGTGGTCGCCGTTACCATATTATCCTTAGTTTAATTATTTTAACTTTAACACCGGCTTTAACTTTCATCCGCACGCATTTATATGCTGGTTGTTGAGTATCTTATTTTTCCCATTTTGGCATTATCACAATATCATCTCGCCTGGTCCGAACCATTTTCTTCATAGGCTTTTAATACCGGCTCATTCAATTGTACCAATCTTTTTTTAGCCACTTTTTTCATCATGGTCATATTCAGTATTTCAACGATAAAAGAAAAGGCCATGCCGAAATAAATATAATTTTTAAGGTGCAGTTTCTCCGCGGTTTCCGAATCCCACCCTTCCATAATCAAACTCAAACCGATCATCACTAAAAAGGATAACGCCAGCATTTTTAGCGTCGGATGCTTGTGTATAAACCCCGATATTTTCGGACTGAATAAAAACATCACGATCATAGCAATTACAACGGCAGCGATCATTATTTCAACATGCTTCGCTGTACCACCAGCCGTAATAATGCTGTCGAAGGAAAAAACAGCATCTATCAGAATAATTTGACCGATGGCCTGACCCATTTTAATTCCATTCTGGTTCTTCATCATTTCATTGGGATCTTCACCTTCCAGTTTACCATGGATTTCCTTTACGGATTTATAGATTAAAAATAAACCACCCAACAGCATCACTATACTGGCTAAGTCGAATCCTTTACCAAATAAAGTGAATACAGCCTTACCTTTTTGAGACAACAGCCATCCGAGTCCTAACAACAATAAGCTGCGTGAAATAATTCCGGTAACCATCCATATACGGCGTGCTTTAAACTGGTCCTGTTTTTTTTGCAGGCGGTTCAGGATAATGCTAACGAATATCACATTATCGATCCCCAATACAATCTCCAAAATAACTAAAACAAAAAAGCTGATTAAACTTTCTGATGTAAATAAATATTCCATGGCACAAAAATATAGGTTTAAGGTTTAAGGTGGGGCAATAAAATTTGGTAAGATAATGACCGTTCAGAAAGCCTGTAAGATCCCGTCTTACCTTTTACTATTGAATCTGATCGAGACCATCAGGAAGAAATTCCCTTACAGACACGCTTCACAATATAGGGCCCCTCGTATATAAAACCTGTCCATACCTGCAGGAGTGAAGCCCCAGCCGATAATTTTTCTTTTGCATCGGTACCCGTAAATATTCCCCCACTGGCGATAATGGGTATCTGCCCCTTTGTCTTCTGATGAATGTATTGGACTATTACAGTACTCATATGCTTCAGTGGCATGCCACTTAACCCGCCGGCGCCAATGGTATCCAGGCGTGATTGATCTGTTTTCAATTGTTCCCTGCTAATAGTTGTATTGGATACAACAAGGCCATCTAATTTTATTTCCATTGCGAGGTCAATTACATCATCAATTTGTTCGGTTGTTAAATCAGGAGCAATTTTTAAGAGAATCGGTTTTTGAATTTCAAATGTTATATTTTGTATTTGTAATTGTGTTAAAATTTTACGTAACGATTCCTTTTCCTGCAACTCTCTTAAACCGGGTGTATTTGGCGAACTGACATTCACTACAAAATAATCTACATAATCATGTAATGCGTTAAAGCACTTGATATAATCCTTCCAGGCATCGTCGTTTGGCGTAATCTTATTTTTACCAATATTACCACCAATAATGAGTTTTGAATCCTGGTTATTGGGTGGCAGCTTATTCAATTCGTTGCCCGCAACCTTCCACCGGAAACTTTTAGCCTTTAATGCTTCTCTCCGGCTTTTCAATCGCTTCAGGATCGCTTCCATACCATCGTTATTAAAACCCATCCGGTTTATGAGCGCTTTATCTTTTGGCAATCGAAACAATCTTGGTTTGTCATTGCCTGGCTGAGCAAGCGGTGTAACAGTACCTATTTCAACAAATCCAAATCCCAGGGCTTCCAGTTCATCCAGGTAAGTGGCATTCTTATCAAAACCGGCTCCAAGACCAACAGGATTAGAAAAGTTGATTCCTAAAAAACTAGTCCGTAAATCGGTCCCTTTTGGCCTGAATACTACAGTCAATAACCATTTCCCAAAAGGAAGCTTGCAAAGAAACTTTAAGCCGTTCATTGAAAAGTAATGTACCAGTTCCGGGTCAAATGCAAATAAAACAGTGCGGAGAATTTTATACATGGGCGCAAAAATAGGCTACAGTTTTCAGTTTTTTGTTTTCCCATAGAAATTATAACTTTGGCATGAAAAGTTGCATAAACAACTATTACCCCTATCCCCTAAAGGGGCATAAACAAATGCATCAATTCATTATCACTCCTTCAGGGGATGGGGGCAAATTATAAAATATGCAGGAAGCTTATATTGTAGCGGGATATAGAACAGCCATTACAAAAAGTAAAAAAGGTGGATTCAGATTTACCAGGCCGGATGATCTGGCAATTGATGTTATCAAAGGATTGCTTGCCACTATACCGCAGTTGGACGTAAAAAGAGTAGATGACGTAATTGTAGGCAATGCGGTACCTGAGGCGGAACAAGGCTTACAGGTAGGCAGAATGATTTCAGCAAAAGCCGTGGGCATCCATGCACCTGGTATCACCATCAACCGGTATTGTGCAAGCGGACTGGAAAGTATAGCGTTGGCAACCGCAAAAATCAAGACCGGAATGGCAGAATGTATCATTGCAGGAGGTACCGAAAGTATGAGTATGGTACCAACAGCGGGATGGAAGACATCGCCCGCTTATTCTATTGCCAAAGACAACCCGGATTATTATTTAAGCATGGGGCTTACCGCTGAAGCAGTGGCAAAAGAATACAATGTGAGCCGTGAAGACCAGGATGCTTTTAGTTTTAACAGCCATTTAAAAGCAGGCAATGCAATAAAGGAGGGGTACTTCAAAACCGGTATACTACCCATCAATGTGGAAGAAGTGTATTTGGATGCCAGCGGGAAAAAACAAAAAAGAAATTATACAGTTGATACCGATGAAGGTGTACGCGCCGATACTTCCCTCGACGGGTTGGCAAAACTAAAACCCGCCTTTGCATTGGGGGGCAGCGTTACTGCCGGCAATAGCTCGCAAACCAGTGATGGGGCGGCATTTGTAATAGTAATGAGTGAAGGAATGATAAATGAACTGGGGTTGAAGCCGATTGCAAGACTGGTCAATTGCGCCAGT
>JBDTWP010000107.1:0-17208 GCA_040006615.1 Ferruginibacter sp. | reverse complement strand
AAATAAATATATTTGTATCTATATCTTATAGTTGCAGAAAAATGCATATAATTAATCGCTCTAATTGGAATTTTGAGTATAGAAGTTTTATCAATTAGTGGCATACCATTTTTGCTTCAAATGTTCATTCAGCAAATGGGATTCCCAATGAGACAATTAAGAAGTTGCAAAGGCATTCGACAACAAAGCATTCGCAGTTTTTAGCTAAAATCGTTGCTACCGGCGTGAATCCGGATATGATTGAAATATTTCACAATACAAATAGAAATATTTCAATAACTTTACCTAAAGTTAATTTATGGCTATTGCAACAGCTATCCCAAATTCTATTCTCGCCAAATTCGGCAACCTTGATCTGAATAACAATTTTGCTCTCGTATTTTTGGCCCGGAAAGGTATTGAGCCAAAAGTGTTTTATGATTTTGCGGGGACCATTAACATGCCGGAAAAAACACTTGCCGAATTATTAAATTTGTCTTCCCGCACCATCAGCAATTATAAGGCCTTACAAAAAAACCTGGAACCCGCCCAAAGTGAACACCTGCTAAAACTGATCTCCCTTTTTGGAAAAGGAGAAGTGATCTTTGGCAATATAAATGAATTCAATTACTGGTTACAAAAGCCCTTTTGGAATGCCAGGGAGAAACCTATTGACTGGCTGAACACACCGGGCGGGATTGACCTTTTAACTGAAGAACTGGATCGTCTCGCTTATGCGTACACTGTATAATACAATCACATGTTTTCATACAGGATCACGCTTAAAAAATACAGCACAAAACTTGTTGCCCCGGGTATCGCCGGCCGCTGGAATGGAAGCGGGCGAAAAGTTATCTATTGCGCAGAATCGGTAGCGATTGCCTTCCTGGAAAATATGATACGAAGACAGGGAGTCGGATTTAATGATAATTTTAAAACCATGATCCTTCAGATACCGGATGATTTGGAGATCCAGACGATTACAGCAAATGATCTTCCGGCTGGCTGGCGGGAATTTACAGATTATTCCAAATGTCAGCCCATCGGCAATGCCTGGTATGATGATGGAACTATACCGTTGTTGAAAGTTCCCTCTGCCGTTTTGCCCGAATCGTTTAATTACGTGATCAATTCACTTCATCCCGATTTTAAAAAAGTAAAAATTCTTAAGGTTACTGATCTTATTCCTGATGAACGCCTCGAAGATTTATTAAAAAAATACAGGAATCCTTAAAGTTTGCCTTCAATAGATTGATTCTGAATTTTTATATGGGGTAAAATGAAATATAGGGTTGACAATTTATAAAGGGACATGATCATATCCGGAATTTCCCATGCCTTGCTCATTGAAAGTTCTTCACACCATATCAGCTTGCGGGTGTATCCATGGCTGCCTGTAGTGCCGCTGTAGTAACTTTGTGGCTTCAGCGTCACCGGTGATTTCCCGCTTCAACGGATCATAACTTAATGGGCGACCCAGTTGCATGGAAAGGTTTGCAATTATGCAACTTGCCGTGGAAATATGGCCCTCTTCAATATCTGCAATGGGCTTTTTATTTTTATCAATAGCGTCGAGAAAGTTGAGCATGTGCAATCGTGTAGCTGGTGCCGCATTCAATTCAATATCGGGTTCTTTTAAATCCTCCGGGTATTTCTCCCGCTCAAACAACACATCCTTATGGATCTTTTCTCCTTTACCCACTGGAATAAAATCATATTGCATGGTACTGCCACAAAGGGTACCTTTTTCACCATATAATTTAAAGGACCAGGGGTATTCAGGATCGGCCGGCAGGCCCCAGCTCCTGTGCTGCCACACACAATTGAGACCCTCGTATTCAAACAATGCAGTTTGCGTATCCGCAATATTGCTCTTGCCGGTTTTATCTGAATAGATACCCCCTGTTGAACTGATGCGTTGGGGCCAGCCAAGCTGCAGCATCCATCGCACCGTGTCGAACATATGTACGCACATATCACCCATAATGCCATTGCCGTATTCCATAAAAGTCCGCCACCATCTTAGATGCGGCAATCCGTCGTAGGGGCGCAGCGGTGCGGGTCCCGTCCACATATCGTAATCAAAAAAATCAGGAACCTGTATTACCGGAGGGCTTCCATTGTTGCGCATATGGAAATAACAACACATTTCCACATGCGATACTTTGCCCAGCATTCCCGTATCTACAATATTCTTTTTGGCATCAATCAGGTGCGGTGTGCTTTTACGTTGGGTGCCTACCTGTACCACCCGGTTGTATTTTCTGGCTGCTGCCACCATCGCTTCGCCTTCCATCACATCTACGCTGATGGGCTTTTGTACATATACATGCGCACCTGATTTCACAGCATCAATGGTTTGAAGGGCATGCCAGTGATCAGGCGTTCCAATTAATACAATATCTGGTTTATTTTCGGCTAATAACTCGCGGTAGTCGTTATAGAGTTTTGGTTGCCCCTTATTTTGCTGCCTTGCTGCAATCATTCCTGCCGCCTTTTCCAGCTGATGCCTGTCCACATCGCAGATTGCGAGTACTTCAACCGGGGCTACCTGCATCAGCCTGAAAAGATCGCTTTTACCATACCAGCCAGTGCCAATCAGTGCTACCCGCCGCGCGGGTGCTGAGGCAGGTATATACATGCCATGGGCGCGTAATGCTGCAAGGGCCAGCGTAGCGGAAGCGCCACGAATAAATTTGCGTCGGTCAAGATGGATGTTGCTCATAATAGATGAAATGGAGTGGGGAATTTTTATATGTACAAGTTACAAAAAACTCCAAAGAGTGGAAGCAAAATATTGGCAGGTTATTTAAACAGCCGGGTTTTAGATGTCGCCATTATATAACAAACAGAGGTTAAATAAACATTCTTAAAATATAAATTTACTTTTGACTTTCATTTAAAAGCAAAAAGACAAATGCATATAACCCTGCGTATATTGATGCTGCTGGTAATATTTATTTCTTCATGTGGTTATAGCCAATCTCCGGCACTGTCCGGGATTGCTATTGAGAAACGCATTGACAGCTTAATTATGAAGATGAGCCTGGCTGAAAAAATTGGTCAGACTTCACAACGGGGCACATCCAGCAGGGTTAAAATATTGCCTGAAGAATTAAAACAGGCTGTTCGCATGGGCAGGGTGGGATCTGTCCTCAATGTACTTGATCGTAACAATGTTGATGAACTACAACGCATTGCAGTAAAGGAAAGTCCTCATGGGATACCACTATTATTCGGGCGGGATGTTATTCATGGATATAGAACAATATTCCCGATACCGCTGGGCCAGGCTGCAACATGGAACCCCGGTATTGTTGAAAGAGGCGCAGCAATTGCAGCGGAAGAAGCCAGTACCAATGGCATCCGGTGGACATTCGCCCCAATGCTCGACATAAGCCGTGATCCCCGTTGGGGAAGAATCGCAGAGTCTGCCGGCGAAGATCCATACCTGTCTTCTGTTCTTGGAAAAGCGTATGTAAATGGATTTCAAGGCGATGATATGTCGGCCTCCAATAAAATAGCGGCATGCGCCAAACATTTTGTTGGCTATGGTGCCGCCGAAGGTGGCCGTGATTATAACAGCGCCATAATTTCTGAAAACATGTTACGCGATATTTATCTGAAACCATTTAAGGCTGCCGTTGATGCGGGTGTCGCTACTGTGATGACTTCTTTCAATGATATCAATGGTGTTCCCGCTTCCGGAAATAAATTTATATTGAAAACAATCCTACGTGACGAATGGAAATTCAAGGGCTTCGTTGTGAGCGACTGGAACTCCATCATTGAAATGGTCGAACATGGCTATTGTGCCGATGCCAAAGATGCTGCCTACCGCGCCGCCAATGCAACATTAGACATGGAGATGACAAGCACTACTTACGAAAACTACCTGGCCACACTCATCAAAGAAGGAAAATTCACAGAAGCCCGGTTGAATGATATGGTACGCAATATCCTGCGTATAAAGTTTAAATTAGGACTTTTTAAGTCCCCCTATGTTGATCGTAGCCGTGATGATAAAGTGTTGAGCGAAGAACACCTCGCTGTAGCTAAGGAGGCTGCTATCGAAAGCCTGGTGTTGCTAAAAAACAAGAATTCCCTTCTTCCACTCTCAAAACAGGTTGGCAAAGTCGCCCTGATCGGACCTTTGGCGAATGCGCCCCATGAGCAACTGGGCACATGGATATTTGACGGAAAAGATGCCGATGCCATCACACCGCTTACTTCGCTCCAGGCGGAATTGGGAAGCAACCTGTTATTTGTTCCCGCACTTGCAAATAGCCGCGACAAATCCACCCTTGCCTTTAATGAAGCGATCGCTGCAGCGAAACAAGCGGATGTGGTCCTGTTCTTTGGTGGTGAAGAATCAATCCTGTCCGGAGAAGCCCATAGCCGCGCTGACATCAACCTGCCTGGCGCACAGGAGCAACTGATCAAAGAACTAAGGAAAACGGGGAAGCCCATTGTACTGGTGATCCTCGCGGGAAGACCCATCACAATAGGTAATATTCTGAACGATGTTGATGCAATCATGATGGCCTGGCACCCGGGCACGATGGCTGGCCCGGCGATCACAGATGTATTATTCGGCAAATCTTCTCCTTCCGGCAGATTACCTGTAACCTGGCCAAAGTCGGCAGGACAAATACCTGTTTACTACAATCATGTAAATACAGGTCGTCCGCCAAATCCAAAATCATTCGTTCAATTGGATAGTATTCCTGTTGGAGCATGGCAAAGTTCATTGGGCAACGCGAGCCATTACCTCGATCTTGGCTTTGAGCCACAGTATCCTTTTGGCTACGGACTCCAATACACCAGCTTTGAGTATAGCAACATGACCATATCAAATGCGATAGTTCCTATGAACGGTTCAGTTAATGTTACTGCTACCATTACCAATGCCGGCAGGCTACCAGGAGTAGAAGTAGTTCAACTCTATGTACAGGATCTTGTTGCTGATATCGTACAACCGGTAAGAGAACTGAAAGGATTTAAGAAAATAGCGCTTGACCCCGGTCAAAAACAGGAAGTTATGTTCACCATTAAAGCAAAAGAACTGTCTTTTCATAACCAGGCTATGAAAGAAGTTACAGAACCCGGAAAGTTTAAAGTGTGGATTGGCGGCAATGCCAGCGAAGGCCTTGAAGCTGCCTTTGAGTTAAAATAATAATCTGAATTACCGGGAAGCTATCTAAAAATGAAGTTCCGGTTGACCATCCAAATACCAATAATGAACCCGGAAAAAGAAATTTAAACAGCCGGACATTATTCCTTATCATTTATCAATTATTATAATCTTTTCAATGGGATTCCCTAAAATTAATTGATTCCCTGTCTTGTTTTTCATTACCTTGAAAGCCAAAATAATATTAAATGTTACAGCAACGAAAAATCACTTTAGCCGAATCGGAGATACCTACGCACTGGTACAATATCGTGGCAGATATGATCAATAAGCCGCTGCCTCCATTGCATCCCGCAACACTACAACCCGTCGGCCCCGAAGACCTCGCTCCGTTGTTTCCTATGGAATTAATTAAACAGGAAGTAACCGCAGAAAAATGGGTGGAAATACCTGATGAAGTCAGAAACATTTATTCTATGTGGCGGCCAACGCCTATGTTCAGGGCATATGGATTAGAAAAAGCATTGGGTACAAAATCTAAGATCTATTATAAATATGAAGGTGTTAGCCCGGCGGGTTCCCACAAACCAAATACTGCGATTCCCCAGGCTTATTATAATGCCAAAGAAGGAATTAAGAAGATTGCCACCGAAACCGGTGCCGGTCAATGGGGCAGTGCATTGAGCTTTGCCTGCAAATTGTTTGGCATAGCATGCGAAGTGTTCATGGTTAAAGTAAGTTATGATGGGAAGCCATACCGCAAAATAATGATGAATACCTGGGGCGCAACAGTTCATGCCTCCCCAAGCAATCTTACTAATGCCGGAAGAAGCATTTTAGAAAAAGACCCTGGCTCACCTGGAAGTTTGGGCATCGCAATTTCGGAAGCAGTTGAAGTAGCCGCAACGCATGATGACACCAAATATTCTTTGGGCAGTGTATTGAACCATGTATTGATGCACCAGACTATCATTGGCCAGGAAGCTTTGAAGCAAATGGAAAAAGCGGGTGATTATCCTGATATTATTGTAGCCCCATTTGGTGGTGGTTCTAACTTCGCAGGTATTGCATTTCCTTTTTTGCAGCACAAATTAACAGGAGGAAAAAATGTAAGGGCGATTGCTGTTGAGCCTACGTCATGCCCTAAATTAACACGTGGTGTTTTCCGTTACGACTTTGGAGATACCGTTGGAATGACGCCATTGATCCCAATGTACACATTGGGGCATAATTTTATTCCTTCGCCCATACATGCGGGAGGTTTAAGGTATCATGGTGCCGGTGCAATTGTCAGTCAGTTGTTGAAAGATGGTATCATTGAAGCCGTTGCCATTAACCAGACTGAATGTTTTGAAGCAGGGGTATTATTTTCCGGAACAGAAGGCATTATTCCAGCCCCGGAAGCCACCCACGCAATCGCAGAAGTAATCCGCCAGGCAAAACAGGCAGATGAGGAAGGTGTGTCTAAAACAATACTATTTAACCTGTGTGGTCATGGTTATTTTGACCTGGGTGCCTACGGGCAATATTTAGCGGGGAATCTCGTTGACTTTGAAGTATCCCAGGAAGAAATTAATAAATCTTTAGCTGAGTTACATACACCAACTATTTAAGACGGATAGTCCATGATTATAAAAAAAGCCCCCGCAAAGAGGGGCATTTAATGATCACAACTGTTATTACTTTTTCATTGGCTTCTTATACTGGGCATAATAGGAAATTTTTCCATCCTTTACCTGGTTAATATCATGCCAGTTACTTGAATCAACTTTCCCGCTTTTAAATACATCATATTCCTTATACCATACCACGATAAAATTTTCATTCTTATCTGTGCTGTGCATCTTGTGCCAGGCTTCCATTTCCACTTTTACAGAACTCATACTGTCGCGGAATGCTGTCCACCGTTTAAGCAGCCCGGCCCTGGGCAGCCTGGAGCTTGACCCATCCCAGGCGTCAAATTCCAGCGTATCAGCCATAGCATCTGCTACCCCTTTTACATTGCCATCAGCCCAGTCTTTGTAGGATGTAAGCACCATTTTCAGGTCCTGGTCTGATACGTCACTGTTAAAGCTGCCGGAATAGCTGGCTGTGTAAGGAAGGTCAACGGCTGGCTTGTCCGCAGCAACTACAGGCGTGTTGTCTGCGGTGGCAGATTTCTTTGCTGTGTCGTTGCAGGACAACAGCAGTGCTACGGGAAATAAGAACAAAAAAAACTTCTTCATACTTGATTGTTTTAGGTTTAAAATAAAAAAAGGATGCACAGGGCAGAAAATGTGGGGAAATAAATTCAGTGGGACATGAATTAGATTGAGAAAGATACTCAATTAACTCATATGGAGAAAATTTCTTTTCCCTGCTGCTCTATCTGCCCCCGGTTTGTGTCTTCAGGAACATAAATCAATGGAATGCCGGATAGTGAATCCTGGGGTGAAACCATGTTGTAAACGTTGATTTCTTATAACTTTTCCGGCTCATCGGAATGTTCTGAATTGTCTATTGGTTTTCCGCAATGAGGACAAAAATGAGTTTTTGGTCTTTTCGTTTTTCTCATTTCCTCCAGGAAACCAGCGGTGATAATACCGGCTGGTAATGCAAAGACCGCCAACCCCGATAGTGATATTATACCGGTCACTATTTTACCGGTCACCGTAATTGGAACCATGTCGCCGTACCCAACCGACGTAACGGTAACCAGGGCCCACCACATAGTAGCTGGTATACTTGAAAATATCTGGGGTTGCGCGGCATGCTCGGCAAAATATACAAGACATGCGGCAATGATGATAAGAAATAAGATTAGTACCAGGCTAAGTTTGAGATCATTTGCCCTGGTTTTAAAAACATTCCTGACCATTCTGGCCGACCTCATATAGGCTGTGAGCCGGAACAACCTTAAGAATCTTAACAGCCGTAAAATACGCAATACCCTAAGATCGAGTCCAACGATTACGTGGACGTAAAAAGGAAAAATAGCCAGCAGGTCTATTAGCGCACCGGTAGATACCATGTATCTTAACCGGCCATGAAAACTATGGGCATAACGGGGGTCATGATTGCTGCTCCATACGCGCAATACATATTCAATGGTGAAAATTATTACTGATATCAGGTCAAAAATCCTGAAAAACCGGGCGTGTGGCACCTGGATGGAAGGGACTGTTTCCAGCATAACCGCCGTCACATTAAGGATGATAAGGACAATGATAAACTCATTGAAAATCCTGTCCCATTTTGAGAAGCCTAATTCGGGATGAAGGAGTACATGAACCTTCATTTTGGTTGAATGATACATTACCGAAGATGGTTTTGGTTGCCTTAAAGTTAATGAATATTAAAAACTATTCGAATATTGCACCAGGAAGCCGGAGTTGGGCAAGGTAAACTGTCCCGAACCTGGTTGATCCCGGCTTAAAACAAAACCAGTAACAGGTAAGCGCCTGGCAAAAGCCAGGCGCCAGAGGATATAAAGATGCAGGCGGTGCGGTATGTTAACGTCACAATGTTTTCAGAAAGGGATAAAGAATACCAACTTTACTTATTTTTTTGTTTTCAGAATCATAAATATATTCTTAAAGACATCACAGATAAATTCTTCAGGCACAAAAAACAGCACAAGACAAAAGGGTGCGTCAAAAAACTGCCCAGGTTTACATTTTATATGTTTCTTCCACCTGGCAAAGACCTTTTGTTACAAAAATTTACAATAATAATCCCGTTGAAACGTTCTATTTTTACCACAGTTATCCAATTTTATAACCTGATCGAAACCCGTCAGTAATGAGGCATGTACTTAAGCTGAATTATTGCACTATTTCACAACAAAATGAAAATTAAACTCCTACTGCTTTTGTTGTTGATGCAATTTGCCGGGGTTTGTTCAGCTCAAATCAAAGAATTTTATAAAACGACTACCAATGCCGCGATTTTACTATATAAAAAAACAAATGGTCAGTTAATTGCCCATGGTACGGCTTTTCTTTTGTATAATTATGATACTACCTCCGATGAATCAATACTTATTACCTGCGGCCATGTCACCTTTCATGATACTTTAATAGCGGCAATCCCTGCCACTGATTCGTTAAAAAATGAATTTATAAAAAATAAACAAACTGAAATAATATTTGCATCGGGCGGGGGCATCCAAACGATTGGTTTTGATGGCAATAATTTATTATTTAATATACCGGTAAAACCAGGCACCACCTGTTACAGGCATCCCTATTTAGACCTGGCTGCTATTTTTTGTAATCTTCCTACCACGCTGGTAAATAAACAAAACAATATTGTATCATTAACTAATTTGAAAACATTACCAAAATCATACATAGGTCAGAAAGATGAAATGTATGCAGGCCAGGAAATAACTTTTGTGGGCTTTCCTTCCGGAATTGGAACACAAAATGGCTTTTTAGGATCTAGCATGTACCGGGATCGGAGAACAAATCCCCTTTTTAGAAAAGGCATCATATCATGGACATCTGACAACGCTGAATTATTTTTAGTGGATGGATTTTCATATGCCGGAAATAGTGGCAGCCCGATATTTTCGGTACCCAATTCAGAATCTAAAGGGAAATTGCTGGGTATGGTAATTGGTCATTTAAGTGATGAAGTTGAGATAAATGATTTGATCAGGGATAATATAATCACTGATACAATAATAAAAGAACCCATTGAAAATACAAGAAGCATCCATATTAACAATGGTTTGGCTCAATGTATACCAGCTTATATTATTTATGACTTCGCTCTCCAGGCCGGCAAGCGCAGGGAGATATGGCTTTCACAAAAAAAATAAAGGATATCAATACATACTTTATCCCACCGAGGCAAATATTGCACAATTAAACCCTGGTCCATCAGAATGCAGTATATATAAAGGATACTTTTCCGGGGAAGCCGGTTGGTCTCATTTCTTTCACCGATCCATTTGAATAGTACACATACTGAAGGCTCAAAGTCTCAGAAAAATCTATAACCCCATTGCTGTAATGATCAATAATATTACTTGTAAAATTATTTACCTGTGGATAAGAAACAATGAATTCAAGCGGGTCATCTCCTGCGGGAAAAATTTTCCTGCCGGCAAAGGCGCTGAGTTTGGCAAAGGGATTAGGCCTGTTGTCTAAGGATGAGCTAATGGTGAATATTAAATCGTTTTGCCCGGAAGCATCATCATGCCTGTATTCTTTGAGCAATATGATGTTTCCGTTCGCATCCAATAAAGCAGTGTCTGTATAGATATAGTACAAACCCGGATACAAAGCCGATGTCTGGTATGCAATGCCGGTAATTTTGCCAGGGAGCCAGCTATAATTACCTACATCCGTTAAGGTGTTTGAAGACGAAGCATAATAAATAGTGGAATCCCTTAATTTTTTTCCGGACAGATCGTAGTAGTGAAAAATATAAATGGTATCATTGAAAAAAGGATCAGGATCATAGCTGTACAATACCGATTTAAATGGCATTGTATCATTTGAATTATAACTGTACCTTATTTCAGAATAGGATAACTCATGGGTAGAAATAGTCTGCGTTATGACCCTGTGCAGATTATCATATATAAATAGAATGGTCCTCGTCGTATCGTCCGGTGCCGCTGTTGTATCGATGTAAAAAACTTTGCTCAGCCAGGTACTATCCTTTGAAGTGGCTGGTCCTTGCAAAGAACCGTCCGGATCAGTAAATTCCTTTTGGCAGGAAGAAATGTATATTACGGCGAGGGTACTTAAGAAAAAACAGGTTCTTTTCAACATTTATTGTCGTTGGTTTTCAAGTCAGGTGACCGGGTGTGGATTTTAAAAGAATGTAAATATAAATCAAATTGGCACAAAACCACTAACTCATTCATTTTATAGTTGACAGATTTCACATAGTATCATTCAAACTTTGAATTTTACCGTTTCCCGGTAATGGACTACCTATATAGGAAATTTTTGGCCAATAATATCCCGGTGGCAGCAAACTGATTGCGGGAAGACCTCTCACCGGAGTCCGGTGCCATGGGTATCCCTTTCAGCATTTTTGAAGAGGTAATTTATATAATGAGGAGCAACTATTGGAGTGCTATGGCACTATTCATTGATACATTTTCTCTAATTGACTCTTAAGGTATTTTGGCAAATTTTTCTCAGCCTTAATCGTATTCATAAATTCCTTGTCTTCAGCAACGGTCATTTTATCCAGCTCCATGCTTTCAACTATTTCACTCAATGGCTGGGACAGGGCCCTCGGTGCCGACAATGTGCCTGCCAGCCTTTGTTTATTTCCCTCCACCTCATCATTATGGTCTAAAACAAGGAACCATTGCGGATTTGTAGCTGCATTCAAAATTGAAAGCTCCGCGTGACGGGTAACTTTTAAGGCCTTTGCCAGGTTGGGTAAATCCTGTAACCCCTTACTCAACTTTTCAACAGCGTCTTTCAACTTCAGGTTTCCCACTACCACATCGGCAGTCTCCTGTTTCAGGTTAACCTGATAATTGACCCCGTTTACGTCAATCTTTTCTTTTGTATCAGTCCATTTATTCATTAAAGTGTCATGACCATATCTTGGCACCCCGTTTATAATAACCAATGAAATGGATGTTTCTGATCTGTTTAAAAAGGACTTATAAGCATTCCCGTCAGTACCTTCCATTACCATTAAATCGGCGATCTTGCCATCTTCAATACTTCCCAGTTCCTTGTCCCATTTTAAAATCCGGGCGGCATTAATGGTCGCCAATGCGATAATGTCTGCGTCATTTTTAAGAATCCCCCTCTGTTTACTTACAATTCTTGCAACCTTTAATTCACCAAATAAATTTTTGCTACCGGATGGAGACCAATCTGAACCTATACCGATCAGCATCTTATTTTTAGTCGCAGAAACGATATTTGTAGTTTTCCCGTAAAGTAAGTAATTGCTCAGGGGTGACCATACCATTGAAGCATTTTTTGCCTGCATTCTCTTAAAGTCAGCAGTTTTTAATGCCACGCAATGGATTCCTGTTAATGCGTCCGTAATCGCATATTCACCGTTCTTCAATTTCAGATCCCTGAAATGTTTATGCGCCGCATCATCGGTACCTTCACTCAGGTGCAGCAACAGGCATTTCTGTTTTTTTAGTCTTTCATTAAATTTTTCAATGGATGCGGCTTCTACATCTGATATTTTTGCCAATGCTTCCGGTAGTTCTGCTGCTTCGGTATTTTCTACATTCCGGACTATTCCCCGGTAATATTTTTGTATCCCGTTATTACTAAAAAGTGCAATCCCCTGCGAAGTAGTTACTCCGCCCATTAAACATTTACACTCAACGTATCTCACGATCGCTTCTACAAAACCGGGTGTTCTGCCCAATACGCCCATCGGGCCGCTTATTATTTTCCTGTACTCATCTGTGCCACCCCACTGATTGCGGTTAGTGTATTTCTTTGGCACCTGCCACAAACGAAGTATATTATAGCTAAGGTGGTTGTGCAGCTCAATTAAGCCGGGAAAAATTGTTCCTTTGGTATCTACTATGGCAATACTCTCAAACCCTGCCGGGGCCTGGGCTGTACTTTTTTTAACGGCAACGATCCTTCCCTTGTCGATGTATAGAATCCCGTCATCAATTATATCCCGGTCTTCGTTCATGGTAACTATCCGCCCTTTTAAAGCGTATTGAGGACCATCCATTGGGTCAATCGGTATTTTTTTAGGCATAATAATATTTTTTAAGGTTGAGGGGCTTTCCAGGTTAATGTAAAATTATCGTCTTTGGGACGGCTTACGCTATTCATTGAGCGGGAACTTGTTCGAAGCCAGTGTTCATCACCAAGAAAATCGGGCGCTCCAAAAGGCAGGTCAATCCGGGGTATCGGTGAATAATCGCTTTCAACAAATTTGGCCCCATACAAGGGTAAAGTATTATCGCCATCGCTGTCCACTGTAACGATTGCCCTTAATTCGGTAATCACGCGGTTCCAGTCGGCAGTTAATACATCTTCATCTCCCCTGTAACTGGGATGGAAGGTCTTAAGAACAGGGGTCCCTCCTTTCCCGGTCCACAGGTCCACAGTTTTTTTGGCTACATCACCAAAGGCCACAATTGCCTGTAGTTGAGGACCGGTGGCAGCATCAAACACTTTATTACGCCAGGCTAAATGAACAGGATCGGAAAGCAACTTTATCCCATCAGATAAATGTGAGGGATGAAGGGCATACACATGACCATTGAGGCACACATAGGATTTGGTTATCCCTATCTTTGAAAGAAAGCCCTGCACCCGCTGCCCTGCGTTGCCTATCAGCGCCCGGCCTCCAATTCTTTCCGTGGGCCCGGGGTCCGAAGCCACACATAATACCTTTGCTGATTTATTTAGCCGCCCACGGTAAAAAACAGGCCCCCAGTTGAACCAGAAAAAATCTTTTACCGGTGTGTAATCAGGATGCTTCATTAGCAACTTCGCCATAATAGCTGTTGGTCCCTTATCAAATTCTACTGCCATCGGTTTTGTTTAATTGCCTACTCTTTGAATGGATTTTCGGCTTATTCCCGGTTGTGTACCCTAACCAGTATTAACAGCAGCATATCAAAAAACTTTGCAATAAAAACTAATAATAAAATTTGTTGCTTTGAAATTTCTTAATTGCCGGATTTAATTGTACCGTTAAAAAAATATTCAGAAAACAAAAATAAGCTGCAGATATGACATTGTCAATACCCGAAACTGTTAGTTTTTCCATTGGGTGCATCCCTGTGTAATAGTAATTATTTAAGGCGGGCCCTTTGATAGTTCAACCTGTAGTGGCTTGGTTGACAATTTTTAATTTTCTTAAATTGCCGGTAAAAAAACGGGATACTTTCAAATCCTGAAGCGTAGCAGATCTCACTTATTTGTTTATCTGTTTCTATAAGTAACTTACAGGCATTGTTAATTTTGTATTCATTCAGAAATTCGACAAAGGATATTTTCATGATCTTTTTGAAAAATCTTGAAAAATATTCACTGCTCATATGTAAGTGTGCCGCAATATCGGCAAGAAATATTTTTTCCTGATAATGGGCTTCTATATACCTGTAAGCCTTACTGATACGTTCATTATTGGTATCACTCAATTCGTTGGCATATCCCAGTTCACATAAGAAATGATATTCGTTTGCCCGCGTTAATTCCTGCAAAATATCGAGCAGCGCCATTAACTTATCCATTGAAGACAGATCAAGCAATTCAAAACAGCGCTCTTTTAGTTTTAATGCCACATCCTTACCAAACTTAATCCCCCTGTTCGACAGGTCAAGCAGCCTGCGTATCGAATCAAATTCACAACTTTGCATCCATGTTTTATCCCTGAATTCTTCGTTCAGGTACACTACCAATGAACTGGGTGGCCGTTGTTGATCAGGTACATTCATCCAGCGGTGCGGCAGGTTAGAACCTACCAGTACCAGGTCGTCTTCCCAAAAGTTCTCAATGCTGTTTCCAACATATCGTACCCCATGGCTTCCCAGGATATAGGTTAATTCGTATTCCGAATGAAAATGCCAGGGGTGCTCAAACTCTTTTTCATTTTTATATATAGCTGTCTTAAATAAGTTGGATTCATTAGATGGAATAGGGCGATATACCGGCTTCATAAAGAATGACTTTTATTTTATTGATTCAAAATAATACCAACGAGGATTCTGATTGCTCAATATAATGGTAATGCCTGGTTTTTTACAATCTTTAATTTCGCATATGTTTTGGCTGGGTGCTAATATATAAAAAATGAATGAGCTCTCAAAACCGCTTATAGAAAAGGAAAAAATATAAGTGATCCTCAAATGATGCCTTCCATTTTACATAATGATCTAAGTTTGCACCAAATGTTATTATATGTCCTTATTATTAAACAGAACAATTTTTGGGGATGTTGCCAACAAGGGTAATGCCATCTCAAGAGCGGAAGCGGAAATCTTATTTAATGAATGGGTATTGAACGCCCGCTTGCAGTTGCACATGAAACAGGTGGCTTACCTGATGAAATGCCGGGCCGCAGAAATTGAGCAACTGGATGAGGCCGGTCAATGGCGATGGGAAATGGCGGGCCTTCTTCATGATGCCGATTGGGATCAATGGCCTGAGCAGCATTGCAAAAAAATTATTGAAGAACTTGAAAAAAGAAATGTTGACCCGGAGATCATCCACGCCATTGCCTCCCATGGCCCCAATCATTTCGGCGTGGAACCCGAAACGAATATGGATAAAATGCTGTTTGCATTTGATGAATTATCGGGATTGATACATGCCTATTCCCTGATGCGCCCCGGCGGTTATGATGGCATGGAAATAAAGGGAGTAAAAAAACGCCTGAAAGAAAAATCATTTGCAGCGAATGTATCGCGGGAAGAAATTTATGATGCGTGCAACCGTGCAGGAGTTGAATTAGATGAGTTGATTGGTTTTATTATTACAAAACAGGCAGAAGTAAAATAATGTTGATGCTGATGAGAGAAGGGTGTATTTCAAATTCGCTAAGCCCTGGTCGGTGGGGACACCTACCACGGCTGATTACCCTACTCTTTTGGAACAGGTGGTGGCCCATCCGGTAACATTGCCTTCCAGGATTCCTTTCCTTTTCTTTTTAAAAACTCTCCTTTTATATCCTGCCGCAATTTTTCATTTTCAAAAAGATCAACCATTGTAGCGCCCAATACTTTGGCAGCAAATAACATTCCTTTATGTCCGATGCTCATGCCGCCACAGGCTACTACCACCCAGGAGTGCCATGGCGATTCATAAGGGGCTGTTGTAGCCAGTAGGGTAATTTCAGGAACGATATAACTTACATCGCCTACATCGGTGGAGCCACCCGGCGGATCTTCTTTGGTTATTTCAAGTGGTTTAATATTTCCATTGATCCCTTTATCCTCCAACCCGTATGCTTTCATGATCGAGTCGGCAAAACCAAGCTCATCTTTAGTGTATTTAACCGGGCCAACCAAATTCATATTGGATTGCAAAGTCCTGGCGCCGGTTTCATTTATCAATAATTCATATAAGCCACTGTTGAGTTTTATTTCATATTTCACACCTGCCATCTGCGCCGCACCGCTGGCAACCTCTTTCATTCTTTCAGATACTTCAGACACACCGGTTCGTTTGGAGTCGCGTATCCACAGCCATACGCTTGCTTCATCCGCAATTACATTCGGCACTTTACCGGCTTTGGTATATACATAATGCATCCTCACAGATGGCTTTACGTGTTCCCTTAAAAAGTTAATTCCGATGGTAAAAAATTCCGCGGCATCCAGGGCGCTGCGGCCATTCCAGGGATCAAAAGCGGCGTGCGCACTTTTGCCTTTAAATGAGATGGAATAATCTGTTACCGCCTGTGAGCTTTGCATATTGGCTTTATTTTCATAATCCGGGTGCCAGTCCAGACATATATCAAGGTCATTAAACAACCCGGCCCTCGCCATATATACTTTGCCCGCCAGGTCTTCTTCTGCCGGTGTGCCATAAAACCGGATAGTGCCTTTTAATTTACCGGTACTTATCAATTCCTTTATTGACAGGGCAGCACCAAGGCTGCCTGCTCCAAACAGGTTGTGACCACATCCATGCCCGGGTGCGCCATTTACCAATGCTTCTTTAACGGGACTTGCTTTTTGTGAAAGCCCGGGCAATGCATCAAACTCGCCCAATACACCTATGATTGGCTTGCCGCTTCCAAATTCGGCAATAAAGGCTGTAGGAATTTCCGCCACTCCCCTTGAAACTTTAAAGCCCTGTGCTTCGGCATAGGCGGCCAGCAGTTTTGAAGAGTTGGTTTCCTTCATGGCAATTTCTGCAAAAGCCCATACCTGGTCGCTAAGCGTTATTAATTCCTGCTGGTGTTTTTCAACGGAAGCCAATACAGCATTTTTGCTGGCTGAAGAATTTGTTTTTTGTGCAACCAGCAGTTGCGATAAAAAAAACAATAGAATAAAACTTACTTTCATCTTTATTAATTTACTTAAATTATTTTACAGGTTTCTTTGCTAAATTAAACCAGTTCCGCAATACCTGGGCTTTCAATTTTTAAACCGTGGTCGGTGGGACACCGGCCACGGCTGGTTACCCTGGTTG